>NZ_JBVVQI010000014.1:0-172160 GCF_055811495.1 Mesorhizobium sp. WSM4830
AATCCTCCTTCGGCTTTCCCGCCGAAATAGAATCGAGCTTCGCCGCAAAGCGCAACCCAGATGTGTGAATGCGATAGCTCATGAAATGGGGGAGAGGTGGCTCGGCGAAGCCGAGACGGAGTGGGGGTCGGCGCAGTCCCACGCGATTGCCCTGTTACGGCTCCAGCGTCGGCTCCGTATTCACCTCCAGCGCCTCCTCCGCCTCGTCCTCCTCGCCAAGCACCCCGCCTTTCACTCCCAGCGGGCGGCCTATCCAGATCGGGTCGACCAGATGGTCGCGCTTGGGGTTGGTGGTGTTGGGGTGGATGAGGATGCTCAGGCCGCCATGGTTCAGCATCAGCCATGGAACCAGCGAAGCGAAAATCTCGGTGGCGAAGGAGACCTGGTACATGGCCTGCTCGTGCGGACCGACCGGCTCGTCGCGCCAATTGCCCAGGCGCACGCGGAAACGCTCGCCGATGCGCAGGCGCAGCCATTCGGCATGCTGCCGCTCTGCCTGCCGGTCGTAGTAGATATGCGCGTGATAACTGGCAATTTCCGAAAGCGGCCTTGGACTGGCGGCGTCTTCGTTCACCTTAGTGCTCTCCTTCGATGCCTATCGCGGCGGTGATCAGGGCGGTCTTGGTCGGAAAATGCCGGAACGGCGCTCCCGACGACACCCCGGCCCTTTTGCCGGCCTCGCGAAAGCGGACCGTCTGCATCCGGCGTCGACGGACGGGAAGCGGACATCCAGTCCCCTACGACTCGTCCCTCACATCGCGCAAATTAGACACAACGCGGCGGTTCTGCGACCTGCAGGCGGTGTCGGGGCACTCGCGGACGAGCCTGTCCTTGCCGTAGCCCTTGGCCCACATGCGATTGCGGTCTATGCCGCCGGCGGCGAGGTAGTCCATCACCGCATCGGCGCGCTTCTGCGACAGCGCCGTTTCACTTGCGCCGGGATCGTCGGCGAAACCCTGCAGCTTGAGCAGCCAGCGCGGATGCTTTGCCAGCCAGGCGATCTGGGTGTCGAGGGTGGCCTTGGCGACGGAATCGAGCGCGGCCGAACCTTGCGTGAAATAGGTGCGGCGGCCGACATTGAGGATAAAATCCTCCTCGCTGCCCGGCTGCACGTTCTGGAAGCCGGCAACCTCGGTGTTGGTGACGTCGGGCGTGGGAGGGGCCAGCGTGTTGTTGGTCGAGCAGGATGCGGCCAGCAGCAGCAGGCCGGCGGCGAGCAGCCGGCGCGTGTTTTCAATCATGCGGTTCATGAGGCGCCAATCATTCGACAGTGGTGGAAGCGGGCGCCTGGTCGGCGATGTGCGGCAGGACCTGCACCGCGGTGCCGATCGGACAGCGCTGGTAGAGGTCGATGATGTCTTCCGGGAACATGCGGATGCAGCCGCTGGAAGCGTCGGTGCCGATGCTCCATGGCTCCAGCGTGCCATGCAGGCGGTAGCCGGTGTCGGCGCCGTCGCGGTGCAGATAGAGCGCGCGCGGCCCGAGCGGATTGTTGAACGCGCCGCCTGCGATCATGTCCGGTAGCTCCGGCCTGCGCTTACGCATTTCGGGGGGCGGGACCCAGTCCGGCCACAGCGCGCGGCGGTCGATCGTCGCGCGGCCGTACCATTTGAAGCCTTCCTTGCCGACGCCGACGCCGTAACGGATGGCGGTCTTGTTTTCCATGATGACGTAGAGGAAGTGGTGACGGGTATCGACCACGACGGTGCCGACCGGCTCGCTGCTGAAATACTTGACGATCTGGCGATGCCATCGCTTGTCGATCTTGGCGAAGTTGGTCTTGCGATAGACAAAATTGTTGTCGCTGGCGGTACCGGCGAAAAAGGATTTTGCCGCCGCGGCTTGAGCAGTATTGCTGGTTGCACCCACCGCGACCAGCGCCAGGCCGCCGAGCACGACACCCCTGCGTGATAAAACCATCGGCAATATTCCCCCATGCCTAAAGCCTGACGGACCATAGTTGAGAATTATTTCGCCTCAAAGTGGAAAATGCTGCGTTGCTTCGGTCCGCCGGAAGCGGATCGTCTGCTTTTAAGGCGCTGCACCACGGCGGCGGCGAGCCGACACCGAAGGCGATCGACGACGGGCGCCAAGAGCCGTACCTGACCCTATGTTCCCTTCACGATTCTCGGTTTAGTCGGTCGGCGGGATTGAGCCGCGCTCTCGAGGCCCAAGGCCAACCGCTTCTCGTCTTCGATGGCGCGATCGACTGCCTCAATTTCCTCTTGGAGCACCTTCAGCTCGGCTCCGTAGCTGGAGCCGTCGCTGTCCCCGATCTGAAAGCCACTTGCCCGCATTGCATCACGAGTATGGTGCACGTTACGGACTCCTTCGCGTCGAGTCGCGACCAAGATTTCCCTGAACTCTCCAAGACGTTCAACGTGATTGCGAGCCATTGCGTTCTCCTATTTCCTCGTCATCGTCGCCGACGGCTGTTCAGAACGGCTAAAACTTACGGAGATACTCTCGACAAAGGATGAGTGCGGAAGCTCAAATTTGAACGTCTTGCAACACCTGAAGCGCGGCAGGCGGAAATTGGCTAGAACGCAACCGATCTCAGACCAGGTGCTAGACTCTTCGGCCGAGCGCGTCTGCGGCTCGGCGCGCTTGCTCGTCGGCTTGGTGGTCCATCGAGTTCCCTTTCTGGATCGCGAGGGTCCGTTCCGACCACAGAGCGACGCTGGTCTCAATATCCGAGATAGGCGCCAAGCAGCCACTCAGGTTTCGGTCTGCGAAGGTCAATGTCGGTCTCTCCAGACGTTGGCTCCCCCCTGTCCTACCCCTCGCCCGACAGATCGCGCCGCGCCTTGTCGAGTTCTTCGGCATAACGCCGCATCAGATGGCCTTCGGTCAGCAGCCCGACGACCTTGCGGTCGGTGAAATCCTCGACCACTGCCAATTCCTCGGCGCCGGCGCGCTGGAAGGTCTCGGCCGCCGACTCCACGTTCATGCTCGGCACCAGCACAGCATCCCTAAATTTGGCGAAGGACTTAACCGGCATCTCGTCATCCGACAAATGGCTGTGCAATTCGGCGACGATCAGCACGCCGGCATAATGCAGGTCGGCGTCGACCGCGATGACGCGCTGCGAGGCACCGAGCGGCACCTGCTTGCGGAATTCCGCAAGCGTCGTCGAGGCGTCGATGGTGCGGACATCCTTTCGCATCATCGAGCCGACCGTCAGGCTGCGCATCCAGCCGACATCATGGGCGCTGCGGATGGTTTCGCCGCGCAGGTGGAAGCGCCATGTCGAGAAGGAATAGCCGAACGTTTCGCGCACCAGGATCGCCGCCATCAGCGAGGCGGCCAGCACTACGCCGGTCAGCGTCAGGTCGCGGGTCGATTCCAGCGCCAGGAAGGTCATCGTCAGCGGGCCGCCGACGACGCCGACGGCGAGCGAGGTCATGCCGACGACGGCGGCGACGGCCGGGTCGATGCCGGTCGCCGGCGAGACGAACGCCATCGCGCCGGCAAACATCTTGCCGAGCAGCGCGCCGAGGAACAGCGAGGCAAAGAACAGGCCGCCGCGGAAGCCGGAGCCGAGCGAGATCGCCGAAGCCGCCAGCTTCAGCACGAACACGCTGGCCACCACGGCCAGCCCGTAATTCATCGCGAATTCGCGGTGCAGCGCACCATGGCCGCTGGACAGGACCTGCGGCGTGACCAGCCCCAGCAGCCCGACCATCACACCGCCGATGGCTGGGCGCAGCGAGGCGTCGATCGACAGCCGGGCAAAGACGCGCTCGATCAGGCTCACCAGATGCATGATGGCGATGGAAGCACTGCCGCCCAGAAGCCCGAGCAGCATGAACGGCAAATACTGGCTGACCGTCAGCGCCGGGAGGCCGGCGAGCTCCAGCGGAAACGGCACGCCGCCGAACACCTCGGCGGTCAGCGAGGCCGAGATCGCGGCGGCCATAACCGGCGCGACATTGGCGACCGAGTAGATGCCGATGACCAGCTCGAAACCGTAGAAGGCGCCGGTCAGCGGCGCGTCGAAGGCGGCGGCGATCGCGCCGGCGGCACCGCAGCCGACGAGGATGCGGACATCGTTGCGGCGCAGCCTGAACAAGCGCGCCAGCCGCGACGCCAGGCCCGAACCCACCTGCGTATAGCCGGCCTCGAGCCCGACCGAAGCGCCGAAGCCGCTCGAGATCATCGTCTGCCCGGCGATGATGAAGGTATCGGTCAGCGACATGCGGCCGCCATAAAGCGCGTTGGCTTCGATCGGATCGACCGGCGTGCGGAACTTCCGCTTTCTCAGCCAGATCACCGATAGCCCGAGCAGGATGCCGCCGATCGCCGGTATCAGCGCCTGCTCCGGCCTTTGCAGCGAAAACATCGCCGAAAGCCGACCGCCGGGCTGAACGCCGAACATAAGCCCATGCAGGACCTGCACCAGTCCGCTCATGCCGGTGACCAGCGCACCCGCCATCACCCCGACCACGCCGGCCAGAATGACGACGGCAATGCCGCGCGCCTCGAGCAGCGGGATCGATCTGATCAGCACCGCGCGCAGCCGGCGGGCGTAAACTTGCGGTTCGTTTCTGGAAAGCACCAGGGCGGCTCGCCGATATTCGTGCGGAGTGGAGCCTGATACGCCGGGTAACATCGCATGGCAACAATGGCGGCCGCCAAGCTGTCATGCCTGCGTGATGCTGCGGCGATAAAGCCCATCTTCAGCTAGGGGAACTGCGTTGACGTAAACGTCAACCCGAAGCTATATGCGCCGGCGGCCGTGGCTGTAAAAACCAGGCAAGCGGCTTCGGCCAGGTCGAAGCGCCCCAGATCGAAGCGCCCCAGGTCGAAGCGTCGAGGCGCGACAAACGCAACCAGACGAGGAGAACCGCCATGAGCGTTCAGGAGATTGCCGACAACATCAGGTCGCGCGTGGCGAGCGCCGGGTTCGATCGCTCGGTGAAATTCGACACCGGCAGCGACGGCGTTATCGTCATCGACGGTGCCGATGTCTCGACCACCGATGCGCCGGCCGATTGCACCATAAAGCTGTCACTCGACGATTTGGACTCGCTGATATCAGGCGATCTCAACCCGACCATGGCCTTCATGTCCGGCAAGATAAAGGTCGAAGGCGACATGAGTGTCGCCATGGCGCTCAGCCAGCTGATCGGCTGATCGCTTAAGGCGAGACAAGCCGCCGCGCGACGGCGGCGGCTTGATTCAAAGCGTCAGGCGGCGAGCGGCAGTCTCTGCGCCTTCAGCTTGCGCCCGGCCGCCTTCAGCGTGCCTTGCGCGCCGTCGAGCGCGCCGACAACCAGTTCCCGCGCCAGCAGGCGGTGCCGCTCGTAAGGCCCCGGCATGGCCAGCGAGCCGGTCTTTGCGGCCGAAAACCCGAAGCGCTCGTAATAGGGCGCGTCGCCGACCAGCAGAATCGCCGCATGGCCAAGCCTCTCGGCCTCAGTGACCGCATGGCGCATCAGCGCCGAGCCGATGCCGGCATTCTTGAGCGCCGGGTCGACCGCAAGCGGGCCGAGCAGCAGCGCTGCCTTGCCGCCCTCTCCCAGCACCACGTCCCACAGCCGCACGGTGCCGGCAACAGTGCCCGACGCATCGCGCGCGACAAAGGCCAGACCCTCCGAAGGCCGGCGGCCGCGCCGCAGCTTTTCCGACGACTTCTTCCGGCGCTTCGGCCCCATGGCGCGATCGAGCAAAGCTTCGCGAGCGCCAACGTCGGCGGCGGTTTCGGCAGTGATGACAAAAGCGCCGGCAATCTCCTCCCTCGAGGGGGAGATTCCTGCGGCGCCTTCAACAATGAGATCTACAACGTCCATTTCCGCGATCCTTCACGAGCGGATTGTTCCACAGGCGAGCCTGGGCGGGCGACAGGCGCCCACCTGGGATGATCTGATCGGTTCTTTCGAACCGTCAGATCACGTAGGATCGGAGAGGCTCGAAGCCGTTGAAGGCGACCGAGGCGTAGGTCGTCGTGTAGGCGCCGGTGCCCTCGATCAGCACCTCGTCGCCGATGGTCAGCGAAAGGGGCAGCGGGTACGGCGTCTTTTCGTACATCACGTCGGCCGAATCGCAGGTCGGGCCGGCGAGTACGCACGGCGCGGTCTCGGTGCCGTCATGCGCCGTGACGATCGGATAGCGGATCGCCTCGTCCATCGTCTCGGCGAGACCGCCGAACTTGCCGATGTCGAGGAACACCCAGCGCACATTGTCGTTGTCGGCCTTCTTCGAGATCAGCACGACCTCCGACTTGATGACGCCGGCATTGCCAACCATGCCGCGGCCCGGCTCGATGATCGTCTCGGGGATGGCGTTGCCGAAATGCTTCCTGAGCGCCGAGAAGATCGCCTGGCCATAGGCCTGCGCCACCGGCACATCCCTGAGATAGCGGGTCGGGAAGCCGCCGCCCATATTGACCATCTTCAGCACGATGCCTTCGTCGGCCAGCGTCGCGAACACCTTCTTGGCGTCGGCGAGCGCGCGGTCCCAGGCCGTCAGGTCGGTCTGCTGCGAGCCGACATGGAACGACACGCCATAGGCGTCGAGGCCGAGCGCCCTGGCATGGCGCAGCACGTCGACCGCCATCGCCGGCACACAGCCGAACTTGCGCGACAGCGGCCATTCGGCGCCCTCGCCGTCGGTCAGGACGCGGCAGAACACGCGGGCGCCGGGAGCGACGCGGGCGATCTTCTCGACCTCCTCGACGCAGTCCACCGCAAACAGCTTGATGCCGAGCTGGTAGGCGCGCTGGATGTCGCGCTCCTTCTTGATGGTGTTGCCGAAGGAGATGCGGTCCGCCGGCGCACCGGCGTCCATCGCCATCTCGACTTCGGCAACGGAAGCGGTGTCGAAGGACGAGCCCATCGCAGCAAGCAGGCGCAGGATTTCCGGCGCCGGATTTGCTTTCACCGCATAGTAGATCTTGGAATCGGGAAGTGCCTTCTCGAAGGCGCGGAAATTGTCGCGCACGACATCGAGGTCGACGACAAGGCACGGGCCGTTCGGACGTCGGGTGGCGAGAAAGTCAAGGATGCGCTGGGTAGCCATCGGGGTCTCTCCATCAGCGCCTTTCGGCGCGCACAAAGGCTTGCGGACGCGGGCTCTCGGCCTCGCGAACACGCGGTGGACAAAGGCGGGACGTCAAATCCATGGAACCAGCCGGTGGAGACCCCGGAACCATGAAGCGCCGTCTCGCGGCGGTGAACCTTGGCCTTGCCCGGCCTCGGTTCGCTTTGTCTGCCTTGGCTTGGATGGGAGACCCGTCCGCACTGCCGGCAATGAAGGTGTGCCTCTTCAGTAACCCCGGTCTTTGGACGACCGGCAGAACACCAGAAAGGCCCGCACCGTCGTTGCTTCAAGGTGTCCTCGGTTGGCGGTTGGCCGCTAAACCGACTGGAGGGGTTGGCTCCAGTTACCTTACCGATTGCCCTCACCATTCGAGGATCGGCGGACACCCACAGGCACGTGCGACTTTGGGCAAGCGCGATATAAGATCGAAAGATTTCACAATCAATAAAAATCGTATGGCAGGTTGTAAAATTTGTGGCATCGAACAATGCTGCGGCAACCAGAAGAACAATGCTGCGGCAAGCACATCCGGATATCGAACGCATGACAGGCACTCGCGGCCCGCTGAACGCTTTTCTCGACCTTGATCAAACCCCTGTAGCCAATACGAAATCCGGCCCGCTTGCCGGCTTGCGGCTTGCCGTCAAGGACATCTTCGACGTCGCCGGCTACCGCACCGGCTGCGGCAATCCGCAGAAATACCGGGAGGCTTCGCCGGCCATGGCGACCGCGCCGGCCGTCCAGGCGCTGCTTGATTCGGGTGCGCGTTTCGTCGGTAAGACGCAGACCGACGAGCTGGCGTTTTCCCTGCTGGGATTGAACGCGCATTTCCCGTCGCCGGTCAATCCGGCGGCACCCGATCGCGTCACCGGCGGTTCATCCTCGGGTTCTGCCGCGGCGGTTGCCGGCGGGCTCGCCGATATCGCCACCGGCTCCGACACCGGCGGCTCGATCCGTGCGCCGGCAAGCTTCTGCGGCCTGGTCGGCCTCAGGACGACGCATGGCCGCATCCCGCTCGACGGCACCATGCCGCTGGCGCCTTCACTGGACACGTTCGGCTGGTTCGCCAAGGATATCGTCACCTACGAAAAGGTCGGCACGGTGCTGCTCGGCGACGATCCGCATTCCCACGAACTGAGACGCCCCGTCGCCCTCGCTGCGCTGGACGGCCTCGTGCTTGGCCCGCACGAGGCCGACGAATATCGCGCCATGCTCCGCAGCGCCGCTTCGGTGCTGGGCGCGCCGCGCAGCGTCGGCCCGCTGTCTCATTCCACCGACGATCTCTATTGGTGCTTCCGCAAGCTGCAGGGCTATGAAGCCTGGCAAAATCACGGCGCCTGGATCGCCGGCGGCGACCGCATGCTGGGACCCGGAGTCAAGGAGCGTTTCGAGCACGGCGCGACTATCCACGCGGCAACCGCGCAACGTGAAACGGAACGTCGCGTTTCGTTTCGCCGCGAGCTTGCCGGCCTGCTTGGCGAGGACGGCGTTCTTGTGCTTCCGACCGTTCCGGGTGCCGCGCCGCTCAAGGCGGCGTCATTCGACGATTTGCAGACCTATCGCGAGCGCGCGCTGAGACTGCTATGCCTTTCCGGCCTGTCCGGTTTTCCGCAAATCACGCTGCCGCTCGGCAAGACCGGCGGGGCGCCGTTCGGTCTTTCGCTGCTCGGCCCGAAGAACAGCGACCGGCAGTTGATTACACTCGCCGCCCGCATCCTTTCGGCCCACCAAGGAGGCGCATGACATGGATACGCTGACCCGCATGCGTGCCTTCATCGACGTGGTCGAGGCCGAAGGCTTTTCGGCGGCGGCGCGCAAGATCGGCCGCTCGAAGGCGCTGTTGTCGAAATATGTGCGCGAGCTGGAGGACGAACTCGGCGCGCTGCTGCTCAACCGCACCACCAGGCAGTTCTCCCTCACCGAGGCCGGCCACACCTATTACCGGCGCGCCTCGGAGATCGTGCGCGAGGTCGACAGCCTTGCCGATGCGGTGCGCGAATCCTCCGGCGACGTGCGCGGCAGGATCAAGCTGTCGGCGCCGCGCACCTTTGCCGACGCGCCGATCGGCCAGTCGCTGATCGATTTCGCCAAGCAGCATCCCGACATCGTCCTCGACATCCATCTCGATGACCGTTTCGTCGATCTGGTCGAGGAGGGTTTCGATCTCGCGGTGCGCATTTCGCGGCTGGAAAGTTCCTCGCTGATTGCCAGACGCCTGGCGCCGTTTTCGGTACGGCTTTGCGCGTCTCCCGAACTGATCGCCAAGCATGGCATGCCGGTCAGGCCGCAAGACCTTGCCCGCGTGCCTTGCATCATCGACACCAATGGCCGCTGGCTCACCAACTGGCCGTTCAAGGGCGACGGCGGCGATACGGTGAGCGTTTCGGTTTCCGGCCCGATCGAGGTCAACAGCCCGATGGCGGCAAGGGCCGCCGCCGTCGCGGGATTGGGGTTTTCCGTCCTGCCGGATTTCATCGCCGCGCCCGACATCGAAAGCGGCAAGCTGGTGACTGTGCTGGATGACCGCATCCTGCCCGGCGGCGGCATTTTTGCCGTCTATCCGCACCGGCGCTATCTGCCTGCAAAAGTTCGCGTTTTCGTCGACTTCCTGGTGCAGTGGTTCAAGACGCTGGACAACGCATGAGCGTTCAGCCGCGTTGCGGTCCCATTTTCGCCCGCTTTCTGGTAACTGTCGACAATTCACCGAAGCCGATTGAATCGCGACCGAGAATGCACCTGAAACGGCAAGCAATGATGCTGGCTTCGGCCTTGACCGCGACGTTTGCCGCCGTCGGACCGGCTGAGGTGCATCCCCACGTCTTCGCCGAGGCCCGCCTCGAAGTGGTCCTCGGCCCGGATCACCAAACTGTGAAGGCATTGCGCCATGTCTGGCGCTTCGATGATTTGTTTTCGAGCACGGTGATGATGGAGTTCGACAAGAATTCCGACCTGAAACTCGACGACAAGGAGCTGAAGGATGTCGCCGACACGGTCCATGCCTCGCTTGCCGAATTCAACTATTTCCAGCTCGTCACCGTCGACGGCAAGGACGTGGCAATGACCCCGCCGCCGCATCTGATGGCCAATTTCGACAATGACCAGTTGATCATCCTGTTTGAGTCCGAACCGAAGGTGCCGATCAAACTGAGCGGCAAGATAGATATCGGCGTCTACGACCCGACCTTCTACACCGCGATCGATTTCACCGAGGATGCCAATCTGCAGGTCGATGGCTTGCCGCCGACCTGCACCAGCAAGGTTGTCCGCCCGAACCCGGACGAGGCGATCGCCCAGAACCAGAAGACCCTGACCGAGGCCTTCTTCAACGATCCGACAGGCACCGACATGAGCAAGATCTTTGCCACCAAACTTGAACTGACCTGTCAGCCGGAAGGATAGATCCAGTGACCAAACCGTCCCTGCGTTTGGCATTCGGTCTTCTGGCCGTCGCCCTTGTGATGACGCACTTTCTCGGCTCCGCCCACGCCCAGAGCTCACTCGGCATCGGCACCAATGACGGCATGGCTCCAACCGCCACCGGCCCGTTCGCCCACATCCTGATGTGGATCAATCTGCGCCAGCAGGAATTCTATCATGCGCTTGCCGGCGCTATGAAGGCGATGCGCCAGGACGGCAGCAAGTTGTGGCTGCTCATCGGCCTGTCCTTTGCCTACGGCATTTTCCACGCCGCCGGCCCCGGTCACGGCAAGGCGGTGATCTCGTCCTACATGGTGGCCAATGAAGTGGCGCTCCGGCGCGGCATCATGTTGTCCTTCGTCTCGGCCCTGCTGCAGGCGCTGACCGCGATCGTGGTGATGCTGGTGGCCTATTTCGTGCTGCGCGGCACTGCTGTGTCGATGACAGACGCCGCATGGTTCCTCGAAATCATGAGCTATGTCTTCGTCACTCTGTTCGGCGCCTGGCTGCTGTGGCGCAAGGCCGGCCCGGCCATCCTTCGCCTGTTCGGGGCAAGCCCCGGCTACAGCCTCTCGGCTGCCCATGCCGGCCATTCACATGCCGGCCATTCACATTCCGCGCATACCCATTCCGCGCATGCCCATGCGGCACATTCCCACACGCTTCAGGCCCACGATCATCATGACCATGCGCATGACCATCACGATCACGGCGCCCACGACCACGCCCATGCCGCGCACGATCACCACAGCCATGCCGCGGGCGAGGTCTGCGAGACCTGCGGGCACTCGCATGCGCCCGACCCGGCGCTGCTTTCCGGCGATCGCTTCGATTGGCGCACGGCCTGGTCGGCGGTGGCTGCGGTCGGTATCCGCCCCTGTTCCGGCGCGCTGATCGTGCTGAGCTTTGCGTTGTTGAATGGGCTATGGTTCGGCGGCATCCTGTCGGTGCTGGCCATGGCGCTCGGCACCGCAATCACCGTCTCGGCTCTGGCGACGCTTGCAGTAACGGCGAAGAACTGGGCGGTGTATTTCGCCGGCGATGGCCGCATGGGCAACCGCATCCATTCCTTCGTCGAGATCGGCGGCGCCGCCTTCGTCTTCCTGTTCGGCCTGCTGCTGCTCTCGGCCAGCCTGACTGGCGCCTGACCTCGTTGCGTCCGATCGGGGCGCTTTAACTAGGGATATTGCCCCCCAACTCGTCCTCGATATGGACGCGGATGATTTCGTCGAAGCTCGTTTCGGCGGCGAAGCCAAGCTTCCTCGAGCGCCGCGCCTCGAAGCGTGTCGGCCAGCCCTTGACGATCGCCCAGATCGTCTCGTCGGGCTCCTCGCGGATCAGTTTCACCGCCTTGGCGCCGCCAACGCGTTCCAGCGCTTCGATCTGCTCGCCGACGCTGACGGCGACGCCCGGCATCGTCAGGTTGCGGCGCGGGCCAACGGCGCTGCCGTCGATCTGAGCCGCATGGATCAGGAAATTCACCGCCGAACGCGGGCTGGCGTGTGTGTGGACGACCGAGCGCGGCACCGGCAGGATCGCTTCATGGCCGCTCAGCGGCTCGCGGATGATACCGGAGAAGAAACCTGAGGCCGCCTTGTTCGGCTTTCCCGGCCTGACGCAGATGGTCGGCAGCCTTATGCCGATGCCGTCGAAGAAGCCACGCCTGGTATAGTCGGCAAGCAGCGCCTCGCCGATCAGCTTCTGCGTGCCGTAGGAGGTCAGCGGCGTCGGGTGGAACTCGTCCGGAATGATTTCGGGAAACGGCGCGCCGAACACGGCGATCGACGAGGTGAAGACGACGCGTGGCGTATAGGCGGCCAGCCGGACGGCATCGAACAGCGCCCTCGTGCCGTCGAGATTGACGCGGTAGCCGAGATCGAAATTGGCCTCCGCCTCACCTGACACCACCCCGGCGAGATGGAAGATCACGTCGGGCCGCGGCGCGACCAGATTTGCCGTCCCCCCCGGTGCCGCAAGGTCGCCGGTGTGGACGCTGATGTCGACGCCTTCGAGGGCGGGCGCCTGCGGCGGCACGATGTCGTGAAGGTCGAGCGCGGCAATCTTGCGGCCGCCGAGCGTCCCGTCCTTGGCCAGCCTGGCGATGAGCTTGCGGCCGACCATGCCTGCTGCGCCGGTAATCAGAATGCGCATGTCACTTTCCCTTTTTGCGCTGGCTGCGGCTACGCAGCCAGAACACGACGAAGATTGCCACCATGAAGATCGCGGCGACGACGCCGGCAAGCACCGTCGAGACCTTGCCGACAACCAGCATCACGGTTGGAAGATAATAGGCTGCGATGCCGAACAGCAGCAAAACCCAGGCGGCGCCGATCGCCGCATTGCGGGTGTCGCGGTCCATCACGTGACCCGAAGGTGGCAGGAGTTCATGTCGATCGTTGCCAATGCCAGGAACTCCCGAAGTCAGTGATAATGGCCGCGGTGCGGTGCCGTGTCATGCGCGTGCCCGTGCTCGTCATCATGCTCATGGCTGTCGGCACATCGGCCGAATTCCGGTTCGACCGTGGCATGGGCTATGCCATGCTCCGCCGCAAGCCGCTTCTTGATCGCGCTGACCGCCATATGCGCATCGACGCCGTCATCGAGGCAGGCATGCAATGTCGCCATGTTGCTGGAGCCGTCGAGCGACCAGACATGCATGTGATGCACCTCGCGCACGCCCTTCACCGAGCTTTCGATGTCCCTCGCGATCAGGTCGCGGTCGAGGCTTGCCGGCACGCCCTCGAGCAGGACGTGCGCTGCCTCGCGCATCAGCGACCAGGCCGTGGACAGGATCAGCAGCGAGACCAGGATCGACAGGATCGGGTCGATGGGCGTCCAGCCCGTCGCCAGGATCACCAGCGCAGCAATGATCGCCGCCGCCGAGCCGAGCAGGTCGCCGAGCACGTGCAGGATGGCACCGCGCATGTTCAGGCTGCCGCGGTCGCCGCCATGCAGCACGTAGAACGAGCCGAGATTGACCAGCAGGCCGGCGATCGCCACGACCAGCATCGGCCCGCCGAGCACCGGAACCGGCGCTTGCAAGCGGCCCAAAGCCTCGTAGACGATCCACAGCGCGATGACGAAGATGGCGATGCCGTTGGTGTAGGCGACCAGCGTCTTGACCCGGCCGAAGCCATAGGTGAGGCGCACGGTGGCCGGCCGGCTTGCAAGATGAAAGGCATACCAGGCAAGGCCGAGCGCGACGCAGTCGGCAAGCATATGGCCGGCATCCGCCAGCAGCGCCAGCGAGCCGGTGAAGATGGCGCCCAGCGTCTCCGCAACCATGAAGCCGGCGGTCAGGCAGGCAGCGATCAGCACGCGCTTCTTGTCGGTCGAGCCATGCACATGCCCGGCGCCGTGGCTGTGGCCGTGGCCTTGCGAAGCGTGGTCGTGGGTATGCGCCATCTATGAGCCCCTGCTAGAGCCTGATCCATCCCGGCGGAACCGGGATGGAAGCTCTATCTTCTTGTTTGACCATGATCTTATCCGAAAACCGGCGTCCACTTTTCGGGATCATGGTCAGGCGCCGAACTCGGCGCGAAAATCCTCGAGCCGCCGCCTCTGCTGGCCATCGCTGTCGAAATTAGCCGGATCCAGCCACGCCTCGTAGGCTCTGCGCAGATCAGGCCATTCCTTGTCGATGATCGAATACCACGCGGTATCGCGGTTTTCGCCCTTGACCACAAGATGCTGACGGAAAATGCCCTCGAACTTGAAGCCGAAACGTTCCGCGGCGCGCTTCGACGGCTCGTTGCGGTTATTGCATTTCCATTCGTAGCGGCGGTAGCCAAGCTCGTCGAAGACATACTTCATGAACAGGAACTGCGCTTCGGTCGCGGCCGGCTTGCGCGAGATCAGCGGGCCCCAATAGATGTTGCCGATCTCGATGACGCCGTAGGCGGCGTCGATGCGCATCAGCGTCTGGCGCCCGGCGATCTTGCCGCTGGCCTTGTCGATGACCGTGAAGAACAGCGGGTCATCGCTGGCTTCGGCCTTGTCCAGCCATGGCTGGAAGTCGGCGCGGGTCTGGGGCGGGTAGTCTGGTAGCCAGGCGAAGCGGTCGCCGGCATCGGCCACCGACGAGGCCTCGAACAGGCCGTCGCCGTGCTTTTCGGCGTTGAGCGGCTCCAGCCTGACAGTGCGCCCTTCCAGCACCTTGCGTTCTGGCCGCGGGCGCGGTTGCCAATTCTTGAGATTTTCCGGCACCGAAAACTCCAATCCGTTTGACTTTTGCGGGCGGACGCTCACAAAAACGCACGCTCGCTGAAAGAACCACACGGACGGGAAAAATGCTCCACACGATTTCGGCCTTCGACCGCCTCGGCGAGGAAAATGCGTTCGCGGTGCTCGCGCGGGCGACATCATTGGCCCATCAAGGCCGCGACATCGTCAATCTCGGCATCGGCCAGCCCGACTTCAAGACGCCGCAGCATATCGTCGAGGCCGCGATCAAGGCGCTGCGCGACGGCCATCATGGTTATACGCCGGCCAACGGCCTACTGGCGACGCGCGAAGCGGTGGTCCGCCGCACGCTGGCCACCACCGGCGTCGAAGTCTCGCCGGAAGCGGTGATGATCCTGCCCGGCGGCAAGCCGACCATGTTCGCGGCCATCCTGATGTTCGGCGAGCCGGGTGCCGAAATTCTCTATCCCGACCCCGGCTTTCCGATCTACCGCTCGATGATCGAGTTCACCGGTGCTGCCCCCATCCCGGTGCCGATGCGCGAGGAGAACGGCTTCGCCTTTTCCGCCGAGGAGACACTGGCGCTGATCACCCCGAAGACCAGGCTGCTGATCCTCAACTCGCCCGCCAATCCGACCGGCGGCGTCACCCCCCGCGACGAGATCGAAAAGCTGGTCAGGGGGCTGCAAGCGCACCCGGACGTCGCCATCCTCTCCGACGAGATCTACGATGTGATGACCTATGATGGCGAGACGCATTGCTCGCTGCTCGCCTTCCCCGAAATCCGTGACCGGCTGATCGTCCTCAACGGCTGGTCGAAGACCTGGGCGATGACCGGCTGGCGCATGGGCTGGTCGATCTGGCCGAACGGCGACAAGGGCGCGCATCTCTACGACAAGGTGCGCAAGCTGGCGGTCAATTGCTGGTCCTGCGTCAACGCACCGAGCCAGTATGCCGGCATAGCTGCCATCGACGGCCCGCAGGACGACGTCGACAGGATGATGCGCGCCTTCGACCGCCGCAGAAAGGTCGTGGTCGAAGGGCTGAATGCCTTGCCTGGCGTTTCCTGCATCACGCCGAAAGGCGCTTTCTATGCTTTCCCCAATGTTTCCAAAACCGGCTGGAAGGCCAAGAAGCTCGCCTCGGCGCTGCTCGAGGATGCCGGCGTGGCGCTGATCGGCGGCCCCGATTTCGGCATTCTCGGCGAAGGCTATGTCAGGCTGTCCTACGCCAATTCCGAGGAGAACATCCTGCGCGCGCTGGAGCGGATCGAGGCGTTCCTGGCCAAGTGAGGACGACGAAAGGAGACGCCATATGTTCTATGCCATTCTTGCCTATCACGAAGAAGAAGCGATTACGGCACTGACGCCTGAGCAGGATGCGGCGCTGATGACCGATCTTCTCCAGATCAACGATCGGCTCTACCGGCAAGGCACCCTTGGGCCGGCGGCCCGGCTCGGCGGGACACAAGACGCCTGTACCTTGCGCGGGCCAGGCACCGGAATGGTTATCGACGGCCCCTTCGCCGAGACCAAGGAACAATTGCTGGGGCTCTATGTCGTCGACTGCGCCAACCGTGACGCCGCCATCGACATTGCGCGCGATCTTCGCCGCGTCAATCCGACCGCGGTCTACGAAATCCGTCCGATTTCGCTCTATCTTCCCGGCGTGCCGCTTCCGGTCACGCGGCCCTGATTTAGGACCCGGTTGAGACTAACTTAGCCTCGCCCGACAAACGGCATCTTCGTCGCCATCACGGTCATGAACAGCACGTTGGCGTCGAGCGGCAGACTGGCCATATGGAGGACGGCATCGGCGACGCGCTCGACATCCATCACCGCTTCGGCGGCAATGGTGCCGTTGGCCTGCGGCACGCCGACCGTCATCGCTTGCGCCATGTCGGTCAGCGCGTTGCCGATGTCGATCTGGCCGCAAGCAATGTCGAAGGGCCTGCCGTCCAGCGCCAGCGTCTTGGTCAGCCCGGTGATGGCGTGCTTGGTCGCGGTATAGGGCACCGAACCCGGCCGTGGCGCATAGGCCGATACCGAGCCGTTGTTGATGATGCGGCCGCCCATCGGCTGCTGCCTGCGCATGGCGCCGAAGGCGGCGCGAGCACACAGGAACGAGCCGGTGAGATTGACCCCGACGATGTCGTTCCACACCTCGACCGGGATGTCGTCGATCAATGTCGATTTGTAGCTCGTGCCGGCATTGTTGAAGAGCAGGTCGACGCGCCCGAAAGCCGCAGCCACCGTCTCGAACAGATCGTCGACCTGATCGGCCTTGCTGATGTCGCAAGCGAAAGCCAATGCCTTGGCCTGCGTCGGCCCGGCCGCGGCGATCGCCTCGTCCAGCACCGGCTTGCGGCGGCCGCAGAAGACCGTGTTCCAGCCGGCCTTGAGCAGCGCCGTGGCGACACTTTTGCCGATGCCCGTGCCGGCGCCGGTGACGATGGCGGTTTTATAGTCGGTCATGGCTGTACTCCCTGAAAGGAATGAGCCATCGCAAATGACGGGAACCATGGCAAGCCGGCCCAAAGCCTGTGCTCACAAAAAGGGCGGCCATTGGCGACCGCCCCTGATCCGAACCGGGCTTGGGAGGAGAAACGCCGATCCGACTGTCTAAAATCATGCGCTTTCTCGATTAACGAGAAGCTAACGTCGGACGGCTATGTCGCAGTCCGCTTCTACCAGCGCGAATTGACGGCCGGCTTGGCTGCCTCGCCCGTGGCTGCTGCCGGCACCTTCGCCGCCGTCACCGTCGCCTCGACATGGTCGACCAGCGCATCCGGCAGGCCGAGACGGCCGGCAAGCAGGTCGAGATAGCCGCGTTCGGCCCGCGTGTCCGGATCGATGGCAAGACGCGAGGCGGTGTAGAGTTCCAGCTTTTGCGCATCGGTCTTGGCCCCGGCGATCAGCACGTCCAGATCGAGCGGCGCCTCCAGTTCCGCCATCAGGAATTTCTCCGCTTCGGCGCCGACGCCGGCGAGGCTGAGCTTGCCGGCGATCTTCTGCCGCTCTTCGTCATCGACGTGACCGTCGGCCTTCGCCGCCGAGATCATCGCCCTGACCAGCGTCAGCGTGAATTCGTCTTCGCCTTGCGGCGCTTGTGACGGATGGAAGGCGGTATCGGCCGGCGGCGGCAGCAATTCCGGTTCGCCGGCAGCTTGCGTCTCGGCCGGCGCGTTGCCGTTCTTGTAGTTCTGGTAAGCCTTGTAGGCGAGGCCGCCGATCGCAGCCAACCCGCCAAGCTTCACCGCAGCACCAGTGACCTGGCGGCCTGGGCCGGTTCCGAGCAGCACCGCGGCCAGCGCACCGGCGGCAAGCGGATTGTCCTTGGCCATCTGCACCGCCTGTCCGGCCTTGTCGCGGACGGTCGATCCGGTGCCGGGAACTTGCGAGCCGAGCAGATCGTCGAGGAGCTTCTTGGGATCGAACATCTATGCCTCCAGAATTGGCCCGGCCGAAGGTGCCCGGGCAGGTTTGCACGTCGAAGACCTAGGTCCCGCAGTTTGACATTACAATGACGGGGTGCATCCTTTTGCCCGCTGCCAGGCATGACCTCGCACCGACATCTGCTGGGATTTCACCCGGAAATCAAAGTGCTGCAGCCTCCTTCCGCGCCCAAAAAACACGCGACGCTGTGGACATTGGATGGGTCGAAACCGCCCTCGACTTCGACTAATGTCGCGGCATGTCGTTTGAGAGGAGCCTGGCATGAGCGATGAGACAGACCGCCAGCCGGCACGCGATCCCCAGGAGCTGGAGCGCCTGCTGATTTCACGGCAATGGGTCGGAGACATTGACGGCATGGCCGCGCTTTTTGAGCCGCACGCAGTCATCGACAGCGGTGGCGGACAGCTGACGTTCGGCCGCGAAGCCATCCGGGCGCTGTTCGCGGAGATCACCGCAACCGGCCGAAAATTTCTGTCCGGAGATCAGCGTCCGGCCGTCATCAATGGCGACCTGGCGCTCACCTCGACCCAGCTTCCCGACGGCACGATCACCACCGAGGTCGCACGCCTGCAGAACGACGGGACATGGCTGTGGGTCATCGATCGCTTCTCTGTTGCTTAACGTGAAGTCGCTTGACGTGAAGCTAACTTCCGATGTGGCGATCGCCGCGTGCTTGCGCCAGCTCGACCTGTCGCTGGCGCTCGGCATAGCGGGCGCGATCTTCATCCGAGCGGGCTTCGAAGCAATGCGGGCATGAAACGCCAGTAGCATATTTCGGCGACAGCCGGTCTTCTGCCGCCAGCGGATGCCGGCAGGCGCGGCAGAGTTCGGCCTCGCCTTCGAGCAGCCCCTGCGACACCGAAACGCGCTCGTCGAAGACGAAGCATTCGCCTTGCCACAGGCTCTGTTCGGCGGGCACGTCCTCGAGATATTTCAGAATGCCGCCCTTGAGGTGGAACACATCCTCGAAGCCGAGCGACTTCACATAGGCCGTCGCCTTCTCGCAGCGTATGCCGCCGGTGCAGAACATCGCGACCTTGCGCCCCTCGAGCTCATGCCGATGCTGCTCGACCCAGGCCGGGAATTCGCGGAAGCTGGTGGTGGCGGGATCGACAGCGCCCTTGAAGGTGCCGAGTGACACCTCGTAGGCGTTGCGCGTGTCGATGACGATGGTGTCTGTATCCGAGATCAGTGCGTTCCAGTCGGCCGGCGCAACATAGGTGCCTGCACCTGCCGCCGGATCGATATTGTCCACGCCCATGGTGACGATCTCGCGCTTCAACCGCACCTTCATGCGGTGGAACGGCATCGTTGCGGCGTTGCTGTATTTGATCTCGAGGCTGGCGAGACCGTCGATGGATTCGAGATGATCGACGAGCGCGGCGATTGCCGCTTCACTGCCGGCGACCGTGCCGTTGATGCCCTCACGCGCCAACAGCAGCGTGCCCTTGATGCCGCGTGCGCAGCAGAAGGCGGCGAGCGGCGCGCGCAGCGCCTCGAAGGTGTCGAGCCGGGCGAAGCGGTAAAGCGCGGCAACGCGGAAGGCTTGGCTGGGCAGTGTCATCACCAAGCCACTAAACGCTCACGACAGCCGGATCAAGGCAGAGCCGGGAGCGGTCTGACCGCGGGTGCGTTTCGAACACCACGCGTGACATCGCGACACGCCGCGTTTCGTGGACAGAAAAACCGCCTTCTGCTAACCGGGTCGACTTGATCAACAGAGGAGAGACGACGAATGCCCAGCACGACCGAAAAGCTCCTGTCGCTCCTCAACGGCCAGCCGGTCATACCGGTGCTGAAGATCAACAATGTTGCCGACGCGGTGCCGCTGGCCCGCGCGCTGGCCCGCGGCGGCCTGCCGGCGATCGAAATCACGCTGCGCACCGCCGACGCGCTGGAGGCGATCCGCCGGGTGGCGGGCGAGATCGAAGACGCGGTCGTCGGCGCCGGCACCATCCTGGACGCCCGCCAGTTTGGCGAGGCGGCGGCCGCCGGTTCGAAGTTCATCGTCAGCCCCGGCATCACGCGCGAGCTTCTCGCGGCAGCCAAGGACAGCGATGTGCCGTTGCTGCCTGGCGCCATCACGCCGGGAGAGGTCATGGCCGCTCGCGAAGCCGGCCTGCGCTTTCTGAAATTCTTCCCGGCCGAACAGTCGGGCGGCATTGCCTCGCTCAAGGCGTTCGCCTCGCCGCTTGCCGACGTGAAATTCTGCCCGACCGGCGGTATCACCGGCAAGAACGCCGCCGACTACCTCAGCCTGCCCAACGTCATCTGCGTCGGAGGTTCCTGGGTGGCGCCGGACGATCTGGTCAAGGCCGGCAAATGGGACGAGATCGAAGCCTTGGCGCGCGCCGCAAGCAAGCTCGGGCGCTAACACCTTCCACATGAAAAGCCGCTGCCGATCTGGCCTGCTGCCGATCTGGTTCGCCGGCTGGTTCCCGCTCATGGGCTCGAACCACGATTCACGCCTTCAAAGGGCGCTGTCCTACCATTAGACGAAGCGGGAGAATGCCGACCAGTGGTTAGCATCCCGGGATGAAGGAAGCCAGTGCCGGCGGTGGAGGCCGCGCGGGGTACCAGCCTACTCGGTCTTGAAGCGGGCCACCGACATGAACTTGACGGCCTTGCCGGTGAACCGGTTGGCGTCGGCCATTTCGTTCCCCGGCTGGAAGCCTACCGTATAGACCTCGCTCGGTGCCGTACGGACGAAGTCGTAGGCGTAGCGCGGCGCCGTTGTCGCATCTGAAACGGTTGCGACATACTCACCGCTGTGCAGCGCCCACCGGGCGGCCTGCGGCGCGGCGGCGACCACCACCGGCTTGGGGCCGGGCTTCAGGTCGCGGGCGGTGGCCCTGGGTTCCTTGCGTGTGGTCTTCACGCCTGCACCGATGACGGCAGCCGGATCGGAGCCTGCCGGGCGGGCAACGATGGCCTCGCGCGGCGATGCCCCGTCGCTCGATGCGCCGTCGTCGTTCGCCGGTTCCTCAAACACCGATGCTTGCTCGGAAAGCGACGCGACCTTGTATTCGTCGGTCGCGCTGACCCGTTCCAGAACGGCCTTGACCTCGTCGGGCTGCGAACTGTCTGGCCGCGCCGACGGCAATACGGAGAATGCGTCGGTGGCGGTGTTGCTCCGCTCGGCCGCACTCGCCAGCGCCAGCAACACTTGCTTGTCCTGCGGCGCAAGACCCGCCTGCGAAAGATCGGCCGGCAGCGAATGATCGGGCCGCCAGCTCGGCACCGGAATGGTGTTGGCCGCGACCTGCACCGGGCCGGCCGCGGCAGACGGGTCTGCCACGCCGAACGGAACGTTTTCAGGTGCCACGCTTGCCGGCGCCACGCTTGCCGACGCTTGCGCGGTCGCCACCGCCTGTTCGGTCGATCCAGCCGCATCCGCCACGCCGAACGGAACGTTTTCAGGCGGCCGGGCGCCGACGTCCGTCTTCGGGCGCGGAGCAAAATCCGGCAGCGGAATGCTGCGCGCCGGCAATGCCGCGATGATCGTCTCCGGTGTGTCATTCTCCGGTTCTGGCGCAGGCGCCGGAGCATCGGCGACTTCCGGAATCTCGGCGCGCTTGGCATCCTGAGGCGCCACGATGGCAATGCCAGGCAGGTTGCCGCTCTTGGCGGACGGCGCCGGCTTCACGTTACGGGGCTTTGGCGCTGGCTCGGCCATCGCCACATCGGCGCTGTCGTCCGCCTCGTCGTCGCCGCCGCCGAAGAAGGCTGCCAGGAACCCGCGGGATTTTTTTGCACCGCCGCTTGCGCTGGCCAGTTCGATGGCCGGCGCGCCGGCGCCCTTGCGGGCCTTATAGGAGGCGAGCGCCTGTTGATAACCAGGCAGCGGCTTGCCGTCGCTCGGTACATGCAGCGTCTTGCCGTTGGGGAATACGCGCGCCAGTTCCTGGCGGCTGATGCCGGGCCAGTGGCGCACATTGCCGACATCCATATGCACGAAGGGCGAGCCGGAGCTGGGATAGTAGCCGACGCCGCCGCCCTGCATCCTGAGGCCGATGTCGCGCAGCTTCTTCAGCGGGACGCCGGGAATGTAGAAATCCATCGCCCTGCCGAGCATGTGCTGGCTCTTCTCGGCGACCCCCCTGCTGCGGCTGCGCAGCATCGAATTCGTGGCCGGCGAACGATAGCCGCAGACGACCTGAATGTAATCGGTGGCGCCGCTCTCCCGATACGCCTCCCAGACCAAGTCCAGCAGGCGCGGATCCATCTTGGTCGGCTCGTTGCGACGCCAGTCGCGCAGGATGATGTTGATCTTTCGCAAGCCCGCCTGGTCGTAGCGGCCATTGCGCTTGTAGACGATCTCCGCCTTTTCATGCGTGTGGAGATGATAGAGCTTCAGCGAACGTGTCTCGGCACTGGCGCCGGTTGCCGCCGCTGCAAGGAACCCGGCGGCAACAATCACCGCTGCCAGCCATCTCGGCCAGACGCTCATGTGATAATGCCGCCCGTTTTTGTGTCGTTCGATTCTGTTCAAATCAAAAGGCCTTGCAGGCTGCCGTTTTGTCCCCGGATTTGACCAAACGGATGCGTGGTGTATGCATCCGAATATCGATCCTAATGGTTAATCATCGCTTATTGAAGCCGAAATGCGGTAACACGGTGGCGATATCCCGCCAAAAATATTGCGCAGGATATCTTGGTAAACCGCTGGTTTAGATCATGTTTTGGCGCCAGACCGAAACACGATCTGTTACCGCCCGCCTTAATACGTGAACACTGCGGCGGATACCTCGTTTCGAGGCGTGCTTGCTTCGAATGGATGCCCGGATGAGAACCGGCTTGGCCCTGTGACTCAGGAAGCGAGCCGTTCGACGCGGCCGGTTTCCGGGTCGATGCCATATTCCTTGAGCTTGCGGTAGAGCGTCGACCGGCCGATGCCGAGGCGGCGGGCGACTTCGCTCATCTGGCCGTTGTAGTGGTCGATGGCGAGCTTGATCATTTCGAGTTCGACGTCGGCCAGAGCACGCACATTGCCGCGCTCGTCGAGCGCCCGCAGCGTGCCGAAGCGAGGCCTGGCCGGCGCGTCGGGATCGGCGGTTGCTATGCCGCCGGCGGCCGGCAAGTTGTCGCGCGGCTGGCTGCCGGAAGCCAAGCCGGAAGCTGGCCACCCTGGAGCTGGCCCCCTTGAAGCTGGCCCCCCTGAATCTGCCAAGGCGATACCCGAATCGAGATTGACCGTGCCCTCGACCTGCGCCCGGATCTGCGGGAATTCTTCTTCGGTCAGCATGTCGCCGTCGGCAAGCACCGAAGCCCGGAAGATGGCGTTTTCGAGCTGCCTTATGTTGCCCGGCCAGTCATAGGCCTGCAGCATGGCAAGCGCCGCAGCCGAGATGCCTCGCAGACGGTGGCGCGGATCGGTGGGCGCCACCTTCTCCATGAAGTGCTCGACCAGATAGGGGATGTCGTCGCGACGGTCGCGCAGTGGCGGCACGAAGATCGGATAGACGTTCAGCCGGTAGAACAGGTCCTCGCGGAACTTGCCGTCCTTGACCTGCTGCAGCAGGTTGCGATGGGTTGCCGATATCAGCCTGATGTCGACCCTGACGGTCGAGCGCCCGCCAACCGGATCGACTTCGCCGTCCTGCACGGCGCGGAGCAGCTTGACCTGCACATCGAGCGGCAGGTCGCCGATTTCGTCAAGGAACAGCGTGCCGGTGTGCGCTTCGACGAACTTGCCGGTATGTTTTTCGGTGGCGCCGGTGAACGAGCCCTTCTCGTGTCCGAACAGGATCGATTCGACCAGATTGTCGGGGATGGCGCCGCAATTGACGGTGACGAAGGGTTTCGAGCGGCGGTCGCCGCTGCCCTGGATGGCGCGCGCCACCAGTTCCTTGCCGACGCCGGATTCACCTTCGATCAGGATCGGAATGTTGGAGCCCGCCGCCTTGCGGCCGAGCCGGATCACCCGATCCATCGCCGGACTTTGAGTGATCATGTCCTTGAACGTCAGATGGCCGCCGCGCTGCCGTGACGAGCGCTTCACTTCGCCTTCGAGCGCCTCGACCTTGAGGGCGTTGCCGATCGACGCCTGCAGCCTGTCGGGAGAGGCCGGCTTGACGACGAAGTCGAAGGCGCCGTGACGCATTGCCGAAACGACGGTTTCGATGCCGCCCTGCGCGGTCTGCACGATGACCGGAATGTGGATGCCGCGCTCGCGCATCGCCTTCAGCACGCCGATGCCGTCGAGCCCGGGCATCATCAGGTCGAGGATGACCACCGACACGTCGCGCGCATTGGGTCCGTCGACAAGATCGAGACCGGCCTCACCGCCATCGGCGACGATCGCGGTGTGGCCGAATTTCGTCACCGCCGCCTCGAGCAGCCTGCGCTGCACGGGATCGTCATCGACTATGAGTATGGAAGCTGCCATGACTGATCCGACCGTGCCCGCCCGAGAATGCGCCCTATGGATCATCTTGGCACAGGGTTCTAAATAAGCTTTCAAAAAACCCGGTGAATGAATTCCTTAGGATTTGACCGGCTTCTCGTTTCCTCGAATTTTTGTGTCTGGAAGGATCGGCAATGCGCATGGTTTTTGCTCGAAAGCTGGCGGCGGCGCCCGGTCAGGGCGTAGCGGAGCTTGGCGATCTGCCGGAATGGAATCTGGCCGATCTCTATTCGGGCATGGAAGCGCCCGAGTTGAAGCGCGACATCGCCAAGGCCGCCGCCGATGTCATCGCCTTCGAAAGCCGTTGGAAAGGCACGCTCGCCGCTGAGGCAGGGCGTGGCAGCGCCGGCAGGCTGGGCGAGGCGCTTCAGGCCTATGAAGCGCTGGAGGAGTTGATCGGCCGCATCGTCTCCTATGCAGGCCTTGTCTATGCCGGCAACACGTCGGATCCGCAGCGCGCCAAGCTCTATGGCGACATCCAGGAAAAGATGACCGATGCCAGCGCGCACCTGCTGTTTTTCGCGCTCGAGCTGAACCTCATCGACGATGGCGCGATCGAAACCTCACTCGCCGCCGATCCGGCCTTCGCCCATTACCGGCCCTGGGTGCTCGATTTGCGCAAGGACAAGCCCTATCAGCTCGAAGACCGCATCGAGCAGCTCTTCCACGAAAAGTCGATCACCGGGCGCGGGGCCTGGAACCGCCTGTTCGACGAGACGATGACCGATTTGCGCTTCGACGTCGACGGCGAGGAGCTGACGCTGGAGCCGGCACTCAATCGTCTGCAGGACGCCGATGGCGAGGTGCGCCGCCGGGCGTCCGAGGCGCTGGCCACGACCTTCCGCAAGAATTTGCGCGTCTTTACGCTGGTCACCAACACGCTGGCCAAGGACAAGGAGATCTCCGACCGCTGGCGCGGCTTCGAGGACATTGCCGATTCCCGCCATCTCGCCAACCGCGTCGAACGCAGCGTGGTGGATGCACTCGCCGCCGCGGTTCGCGACGCCTATCCGCGCCTGTCGCATCGCTATTATGCGATGAAGGCGCGCTGGCTCGGCATGGAGGTGATGAACCATTGGGACCGCAATGCGCCCCTGCCGGAGACCCCGCAGGCGGTCATCGGCTGGGACGAGGCCAAGAACACCGTCCTTTCCGCCTACCAGCAATTTTCACCCGACATGGCGGAGATCGCCAGAACTTTCTTCGACCGCAACTGGATCGATGCACCGGTGAGACCCGGCAAGTCGCCTGGTGCCTTCGCCCATCCGACCGTGCCTTCGGCGCATCCCTATGTGCTGCTCAACTATATGGGCAAGCCGCGCGACGTAATGACGCTGGCGCACGAGCTCGGCCACGGCGTGCACCAAGTGCTGGCCGGCGGCCAGGGCGCCTTGATGGCGTCGACGCCGCTGACGCTGGCCGAAACCGCATCGGTGTTCGGTGAGATGCTGACCTTCCGCTCGCTGCTCGAGCAGACCACCGACAAGCGCGAACGCAAGGCCATGCTCGCCCAGAAGGTCGAGGACATGATCAACACGGTCGTGCGCCAGATCGCCTTCTACGAGTTCGAGCGCAAGGTGCATGCCGAGCGCAAGAGCGGCGAATTGACCTCCGACAAACTCGGCCAGTTCTGGCTGGAAGTGCAGGCCGAAAGCCTCGGGCCGGCGATCAAGCTGCGCGACGGGTACGAGGTTTTCTGGACCTATATCCCGCACTTCATCCACTCGCCTTTCTACGTCTATGCCTATGCATTCGGCGATTGCCTGGTGAACTCGCTCTACGCGGTCTACCAGAACGCCGAGCGCGGCTTTCAGGAGAAATATTTTGCCATGCTGCGCGCCGGCGGCACCAAGCATCATTCCGAGCTTCTGGCGCCGTTCGGCCTCGACGCGGCCGACCCTGCCTTCTGGCAGATCGGGCTTGGCGTGATCAGCGGACTGATCGACGAGCTGGAAGCACTGGACAATTGATGCGCAACATTGGGTGATGCGCAACACTGGGTGATGCGCAACACCGGGTGACCGGGTTTTCCAGAACAGTTTAGCTGCAATGCATATTGGCGACGATTCTATTCTTGTCTTGGATATTTGTTCTTAAATAACTTTCCATGGAAGTTTTCCGTTAGATTCCCGTAAGCTGTATGATAGCGTCCGCCCTCAAGCTCGGCCGGGCACGAATGGATCCCGTCGGAAACTCCCGACCGGTCATGGCGTGTCGGCGGATGCGACAACGGTTGTTGGCCAGGGGCAAACCGGTCGCCGACAGCTCGATCGAAGCCGGCTGTTCTGCAAATTGCGGAATCACCATCGAATGGTCCTTCGCCGAGGTCATGGCTCCACAGGCCAGGGCGGACGGATCGGACTGGAGAGAGAAAGACAATGGGCACTTTTTTCTACATGCTCCTGGCGTTCTTGGTAGGTGTGTTGGTTGGCTGGTTCATTTGGGGACGCCTGCGTGGCGAACTCGACAGTTTGCGCGGCGATCTCGATCGCACGCGCAGCGAACGTGACAGATTGCGGGCCGATAGCGACCGTCTGACCGGTGAGTTGGATGCATGCGGCCGCGCCCGCGCCGATCTCGAACGCCGGCTGGGCGAGGCGAAACCCACCCAGGCGCCAACCGCGAAGGCGGCAACAGCCAAGGCGCCAGCCGCCAAGGCCGGCGCGACCAAGGCGGCGATGCAGGCGCCGTCAACCCTGATGTCGACATCCGCACCAGCCAAACCGGCGCCGAAGAAATCTCCGACGGCAAAGGCCGTGACCGCGCCACGCGCAAGTGCCGCGAAAACGGCAACGCCGAAACCGCCTGCATCGAAAGCGAGCGCCGCGCCCCGGAGCGCGCCGGCGGCAAGCAAGGCTGCGCCAGCGGCAAGCAAGACCGCGTCGGCGGCGAGCAAGGCCCCGCCAGCTGCAAAGAAAGCCGCGAGCGGCAAGGCAACAGCCACTGCCCCAGGCAAAGCCAACGATCTGCGTCGCCTGATCGGCATCGGCCCGACCAACGAGCGGCTGCTCAAAGGGCTTGGGGTCACGACCTATGCCCAGATCGCCGCCTGGACACCCGACGATGTCAAGCGGATCGAGGCGACGTTGAATTTCGACGGCCGCATCGAACGTGAACGCTGGATCGAGCAGGCGAAACTGCTTTCCGCCGGTGACGAGAAGGAATTTGCGCGCCGCTTCCCGACCGCGGGAGAAGCCAGCAATACCTGAGCCATTGCAAGGCGGCATCTGGAACAAGGCGGCGCCCTCTGGCGCCGCTTTTGTTTTTGCCTCCCGCGCCTTTGCGTCTTGAGACGCCGTTCCCTCGATTGCGAACGGTCGAGCCCCCATATAGATCGATCGCTGGTGACCGCAGCATCCGAGCCTTATGTCCCTGCCCCTGCCCTTTGCAATTTTCAGGAATGACGAGACCGCGCGTCAGCTCGTTTTCGACCGGCCGGCCGAGATAATCGCAGCGCATGGCGAGGCGGATTTTTTGCCGGCGCTGGAAGCCGCGCAGGCTGCACATGACGGCGGCAAATGGCTAGCCGGCTATTTCTCCTACGAGGCCGGTTACCTGCTCGAACCCAAGCTCGTTCCGCTGCTGCCGGCGGGCCGCCGCGCCCCGCTTTTCTGCCTCGGCGTGTTCGATGCGCCGGTCGAGGAGACGGTCGCGCCAGGCGATCCGCCGGCTAGCAACGGCCCGATCTTCGACGCCAAGGCGGCCTGGTCTTCGGACGACTACGCCAAACGCTTTGCCAGGCTGCATGACCACATCCGCAAGGGCGACTGCTATCAGGGCAACCTGACCTTTCCGGTCCATGCGCAATGGTCGGGCGATCCGCTGGTCGCCTTCAACGCGCTGACCGAACGCCAGCCGGTGAAGTACGGGGCGCTGATCGCGTTCGGCGATCCGATCGTCTTGTCGCGTTCGCCCGAACTGTTCTTCGACGTCGACGCGGAAGGCATGATCGAGACACATCCGATGAAAGGCACTGCGCCGCGCGGCGCCACCAAGGCGGAGGACGACCGCCTGAAAGCGTTCTTGCGCAACGACGAGAAGAACCAGGCCGAGAACCGGATGATTGTCGATCTCCTGCGCAACGACATCTCACTGATCAGCGAGGTTGGCACGCTCGATGTGCCGGAGCTTTTCCGCATCGAGAGCTACCCGACCGTCCACCAGATGGTGAGCCGCGTGCGGGCAAAACTTTTGCCCGGCCTCGCCATCCGCCAGATTTTCGCCGCGCTGTTCCCCTGCGGTTCGATCACAGGCGCGCCGAAGATCCGCGCCATGGAGATCCTGCGTGAGCTGGAAAGTGGCCCGCGCGATGTCTATTGCGGCGCCATAGGCTGGATCGCGCCCGGCGGCCGGATGCGCTTTTCGGTGGCGATCCGCACCATCTCGCTCTTTGCCAATGGCGACGCGGTCTACAATGTCGGCGGTGGCGTCGTCTTCGATTCGACGGCCGAAGAGGAGTACCAGGAGTGTCTGCTGAAAGCCCGTTTCGCGACGGGAACACTGCCGATTTCGAACTGATCGAAACAATGCGCTGGGAACCCGGCTCGGGTTTCCTCCGTTTCGACCGCCATCTCGCGCGGCTTTACGGCTCGGCAAACGAACTCGGCTTCGCCTGCGATCCGCAAAGGATCGGCGAAGCGCTGATGAATGCGGTTGGTCACCAACAGATCGCGTTGCGCACACGCCTCGTCCTGTCGCGCAATGGCGAAGTTGCGGTTTCGGTGCAGCCCTACGAGCCGCTTGCCGCCGACAAGGTCTGGACACTGCAGCTGGCACGGGTGCGGCTTGACTCGAGCGACACGCTGCTGCGTCACAAGACCAGCCGCCGACAAACCTTTACGCGCGCCCGCGCCGAATATCTTGCCGGCCGGGCCGACGAGGTGCTGCTCGCCAATGAGCGCGGTGAAATCTGCGAGGGCACGATCACCAACGTCTTTGCCGATTTCGGCGACGGCGTGTTGGCCACGCCGCGGCTCGATTGCGGCCTGCTGCCTGGCGTCCTGCGCGGTGAACTGCTGGATCAAGGCCGTGCCGGTGAAGCGGTCTACACGTGGAACGAACTGAAATCGGCCAAGGCGCTGTTCGTCGGCAACTCGCTGCGCGGATTGATCCCGGCGCGGCTGGGCTGAAGCATCGGGAGACAACAATGTTCGTGGTTTCGCTGAACTACAAGGTGCCGCTGACCGAGATCGACCGCCTGCAGCAAGCGCATGTCGAGTGGCTGAAGGCCTGCTATGCGCAAGGCATCTTTGTCGCCTCCGGGCCGAAGCGGCCGAGGACCGGCGGCATCATCATCGCGCACGGTCCACGCGAAGTGCTCGATGCCAGACTGGCGGACGATCCCTTCGCCAAGGCAGGTGCCGCCGATTACGAAATCACCGAATTCACGGCGAGAATGGCCGCTGCCGCACTGGAAGCCTACAAAGAAGCATGAGTTTCCGCCCACCGACCCACACACCCTATGACGGCTCGTCGAAACTGTTCACCATCGGGCTGAAACCGCTCAATCTCGATAGCTGGATCGAGGTCGACCAATATCTGCTGCCCTATCTTGCCGAGAAACGCCGGCTTTACACGGAAATTCCCGACAGGGTTTTTGTCGAGGAGCAAGCAACGCGCGAGGCCCAGCGCGAAGTGCTCGATCTGCTCGGTGCGCATCTGGCGGCGAACTTTCCTGATACGCACAGGCGTACCGCCGACGCGATCGAGGTGATCGGCGGCACCGACAATCTCGAAGGCTCAGGCACCTCAGCTTCTTTCAACGATGCGCCGCTTGTGGCGGCCTCGTTACTCGTCCAGGAGGATTTGATCCTGATGCGCCGCGACGAGAGCGGCTGGCGCCTGGCGGCCGGCTCGCTCTGCTTCCCCTCGTCATGGTCGCTGATCGAAAAATTCGGCAAGCCGCTGCAGCAGATCCACGCGCCGGTACCGGGTTTCGGCCCAGGCACACGACCGGCCGATCTCATCAACCGCATGTTCGATGGCCTCCAGGGCCAAGCCGTCGAGCGCTACAACTGGTCGATCCAGGCGGGCGATGCGCTCTACCATCCGCTCTCTAACCTCGAGCGCATCGACCGTGCCAGCAGTCGCCCGTCGAGATTCCCGGACGGCGACATCGACGCCCATGCCTTTATCCGCGTCGAGCGGCAGACGCTGAGAAAGCTCCCCGTTTCGGGCGACATACTCTTCACCATCCGCATCCATCTCGACCCGCTCGCCGTGCTGGAGCGCCACCCCGACCACGCGGCGCTCGCAGCGTCCTTGGCCGAACAACTTCTGGCGCTGGACGAGGCACAGCTCGACTACAAGGGGATGACCGCCGACCGTGACCGGCTGGTCGCGTGGCTCAGGGCGCTGGCGCTCTCCTAGAGCAGTTCATCGTTTCACGGAACGCCGAACCGCTCTATCTTTTTGTTCTTTTTGTTCTTGCGCAATTCCGGACGGAAAACCGTTTCACACTTTTCCTGGAACTGCCCTAAATCGCGGCCAGGCCCAGCAGCAGGATCGCGGACATCGCGGTAAAGACGGTGACGTTGACATCCCACCGCCAGCCCGCCGGTCCAAACGGCGGCCGGAACGGCAGATAGCCGTTCTCATCATACAGCACGCCGCCATACATCGGCCGCGAGAGCATGGCCGCGAAGAACGCCCCATACATGGCCGCAGCCAATCCCCCGGCGAGATAGAGCCGCTCGGCTTCGAGTTGCCCCTTGATCCAGATAAGTCCGAGCGCAATCAGCGCCACTCCGGTGTAGCTCAACACCTGCCAGACGACGTGAAACCGGGCGTGGGGAGTCCAGAGCGGATTGGTGGCGTGGGTGGCGTTCAAGTCGGCTTTGATCGTCACCACACCGTAGCCCACGGTCGCGATGCTCAGCAGAATTCGGGCAAGCAGATGACTGTCGTAAGCGAGTTCCATCGCATTTTCCTCCCTTATGCTGGAACGACTTGAATGGCGCCCTGGGCACAGAAGAGCTGCCCATCGGCCAGCCGCGCACAATTATGAACGATCCCCTTCTCGTGGTCCTGCAACTGCACAATGAAGTTGCCGCTCTGCTCCGTCCAGCTCGCGAGCACGAGATTCGGGCGCACGCTGGTCAGGCCGACGTTGACCACCTCATCGATTTCGGTGGTCCCGATCGACGCCTGGATATGCAATTCCTGCGGCGAGAGAAACGTCAGCCGCGGCACGAAGGGGCCGAAAACGCAGTCGAATGTCCTGCCTACGAGCGAGGCTGGAAAAACATCGGTTTCTGCCATCATCCTCTCCTTGGGCATGGCCGCTGCGGCCACGCCATTCGACGATCTCAATGTCTAGTCGCAAAAAACCTCAGAATAGATGTCCTTGGAGCGCTCCAAGAGACACGATCCGCCTATTTCGGTTTTGAGTCAATAAAATCTTGGAGCGCTCCAAGAAATGGTCTACCTCAGGGAAAACGAGTGAATCGCCATGCCCACCCTAGCCGATGTCGGCAAGGCTGCCGGAGTTTCCCGGGGAACTGTCTCCAACGTCTTCAACCGGCCGGAGCTGGTCAGGCCTGAATTGCGCGAGCGCGTCGAAGCGGCCGCGCGAGCGCTCGGGTTTGGCGGCCCCGATCCGAAAGGACGATTGCTGCGGGACGGCAAGTTCAATGCCATCGGGTTCATGCCGCCTGGCGCCTACGCCATCTCCGAAGTGATTAGAAGCCCATACGGCCGCGAGCTGGTGCTCGGCGTTTCGCTCGCCTGCGACGAGGCTGGAACGACGCTCAGCCTTGTAAACGGCACCGACAACACTCGCTTCGCCAGCATCCGCGATGCGCTGGTTGACGGCTTTATCCTTGGTCACAGCGCCGACATTGGTCTCATAATTTCGGTCCAGAGACGGCGTCTGCCCTTCGTCATTCTCGAAAGCGACGCAGGTCCCGACATCAATTCGATAAAGATCGACGGCCGGAGCGGCGCGGTAGCTGCCGTCCGGCATTTGACCGGGCTGGGGCACCGGCATTTTGCTATCCTTTCGGTGCGCCGGACTCCCGGCCCGCCGATTGTCCACATGCCCGGACAGGCAACGCGCCCGCTTCTGGCCGGCTTCCCGCTCGACGACGAAAGGCTCGACGGTTTCAAACAGGGTTTGGCGGAGGCGAATTTGTCGATCGACGATGTCCCGATCATCGAGACGATCCCAGGCGAGCCATCTGCCGGAGCAGTGGTGTTCGACAGGGCGCCTGAAGCAACCGCGATCCTGACCATGTCGGATTGGCAGGCAATCACGATATTGGACGAGGCGGTTCGCCGCGGCATAGACGTGCCTGGCCACGTATCGGTCGTCGGCTTCGACGGCACCGCTGAATCCGCACGCACCACGCCTCCAATGACCACTGTCGCGCAAGACGTGATCGGAAAAGGCAGGCTTGCCGCCCGAATGGTTCTTGACAATGAAGCCCCCCGCCAGGTCGTTCTGCCGGTAGAACTGGTGGTTCGAGCCTCCACAGCCGCGCCGAGGGCACAAATCCGCTGAAACGGCGGACGTGCCATCCGCGCCAGAGGCGGCGCTCGCAGCGTTTTTTTCGCTGAGCAGCGTCTGGCACTGAACGAGGCACAACTTGACTATAAGCGCCTGACAGCCGACCGTGATTGCCGGCGGTAGACAACTGTAACTTGTGGCTTGGGGAACAATGATCCAGCATCTTGGCAGGCCGGTCACGTTCATGGCCGCGATCCTGGTACTGTCGACAGCAGCCGAGGCGGAGCCGGTGACTTATGCCGGCAAGCTTGGAAAAAGCGATATCGTCGTCGAATTCACCGGCGACCCCGCGGCCGCCGACGGCCCGCTGGCCGGCCGCTACTTCTACCGCTCGAAGGGCGTCGACATCCCGCTGCAAGCCAGGTCGCGGAAGAGCAGCAAGTTCGAACTGGCCGAGGAGGAGGCATGCGGCGCCGATAATTGCGATGACGGAAAGGCCGCGCCGATCGCCGCTGTGTGGCGCCTGGCCTTATCCAGTAACGGCAAGACCCTTGAAGGCAGCTGGAACGGAAAGAAGGCGCTGCCGCTCAGATTGGAACGGGTCGCAAGTCGGCAAGTGAGCGAGAATGAGCCCAGCACCCCGCTCGATCTCTACGATTTCAGCTTCATGAAGTTCTTCGGCAATGACACGCCGCTCACCATGGAAACGTCTCCCTATGACTATCTGCGGATGGACACTCAGCTTGATATCGGCAAGACCACTGGTTGGCCGGACGCAACCTACCGCTATGTCGTCGACCCCCGCACCAAATTCGCCACGCCGCGCATCGTCGAATTGTCCGGCAACGTTCCGATCGAGGCCGCGAATGCTCTGCTGCAGGACAGGCACTGGCGCGCAAACATCGGCGCACTCGGCTGCGTGGCTGCGCAATACGCCGGTTTCAACGAAGGCGGGCCGATTGACGGTGTGAACGACGGCACGCTCGGCGGCTATGAGGACAGCACATTCGAAGTGAGCTCGCTGACGCCGCGGCTGATGAGCTGGCGGGAGTCCGGCAGCATCTTCTGCGGCGGAGCGCATCCGACCAACTATTCGGACGCCTACATCATGGATGTGCGGCGCGGGGTCCTGCTTGGCCTTCAGGACATTTTCTCGGATACGGTGGATGGCAAGCCCGGTCCTTCCCTGGCCTCCTTCGTCAAGCAGCGGCGCAAGAAACCGACCGATCAGACCGACATCGATCACGAAGCCGAATGCGGCATGGACGATCTCATCGGCGAATATCTGGCGGTCAGCCTCTGGCGTGAGGGCGACAAGCAGGTTCTGGTGTTCGGGCTCCAGACCCTGCCGCATGCCATCCAGGCCTGCGCCGACGATCTGCTGGAACTGCCAGTCGCCGAGGCACGTGACCTCTTCAAGCCTGAATTCGCGAGACTGGTCGAGCCGTAGCCGGGATGGCGCGGCGTGAGGCCGGCCGGCCGCTTTTCGCTTTATTGTGACAATGATCTATGGTTTGTCGCGCCGCGGCCAAGCCGCTGTTCCGAAGCGTTTTTTGAGGGAGTAATCGATAAATGGCGAATGAAAACTGGCCCGTTTACGGTGAGATCACCGGCCCTGTGGTGATGATCGGCTTCGGCTCGATCGGACGGGGAACGCTGCCGCTGATCGAGCGCCATTTCAAATTCGACAAGTCGCGCATGACGGTCATCGACCCGCGCGACACCGACCGCAAATTGCTCGACGAGCGCGGCATCACCTTCATGCAGGATGCGGTGACCAAAAAGAATTACAAGAAGCTGCTGACACCGCTTTTGACCAATGGCAGCGGCCAGGGCTTTTGCGTCAACCTGTCGGTCGACACTTCCTCGCTCGAGTTGATGAAGCTCTGCCGCAAGCTTGGCGTCCTCTATATCGACACGGTGGTCGAGCCCTGGCTCGGCTTTTATTTCGACGAAAAGGCCGACAACGCCTCACGCACCAATTATGCGCTGCGCGAGACCGTGCGTACTGAAATCGCGAAGAACCCGGGCGGCACTACGGCGATCTCATGCTGCGGCGCCAATCCCGGCATGGTCTCGTGGTTCGTCAAGCAGGCACTGGTCAACCTCGCCACAGATCTTGGCCTCGACTTCGCGGAACCCGCGCAGCACGATCGCGAAGGCTGGGCCAGGCTGATGAAGAAGGCCGGCGTCAAGGGCATCCATATCGCCGAGCGCGACACCCAGCGCACCAAGAAACCCAAGCCGATGAACGTGTTTTGGAACACCTGGTCGGTCGAAGGCTTCATTTCGGAAGGCCTGCAGCCGGCCGAGCTCGGTTGGGGCACGCATGAGACGTGGATGCCGAAGAACGCCAAAAAGCACAAGAACGGCTCGAAGGCCGCGATCTTTCTGGAGCAGCCCGGCGCCAACACGCGCGTGCGCACATGGTGCCCGACGTCCGGTCCGCAATACGGCTTCCTGGTGACGCATAATGAGGCGATTTCGATTGCCGATTTCTTCACGTTGCACAGCAAGAAGGGCAAGGTGCAGTACCGGCCGACCTGCCATTACGCCTATCATCCCTGCAACGACGCCGTGCTGTCGCTGCACGAGATGTTCGGTGCCGCCGGCAACGCCCAGCCCGTGCATCACGTGCTCGACGAAAACGAACTGGTCGATGGCATCGACGAACTCGGCGTGCTGCTCTACGGCCACGCCAAGAACGCCTACTGGTATGGCTCGCAGCTGTCGCTGGCCGAGGCGCGCAAGCTGGCGCCCTATCAGAACGCCACCGGCATGCAGGTCACGTCGGCGGTGCTGGCCGGCATGGTCTGGGCGCTGGAAAATCCGGAGGCCGGCATCGTCGAAGCCGACGAGATGGATTACAAGCGCTGCCTCGACGTGCAGAACCCCTATCTGGGGCCGGTCAGGAGCTATTATACGGACTGGACACCGCTCGACAATCGGCCTGGTCTGTTTCCCGAGGACCTCGACACCAAAGACCCGTGGCAATTCCGCAACATCCTCGTTCGATAGCAGCGTTACCTCAACACTCCGCCAGCTTGCAATCGCCCGGAAATCGGGCGATTGAAGAGGGGCGGCCTAGAGCGACGTGCGTCCATTTGGACGCACAAGGTACGCTCTAGCACTTTGAATGCGCGCATCGTGCTTTCCGAAAATCGGATCGATTTTCGGGCCGATGCGAGAGGAGAGGATCTTGATGATGACGATTGCGCAAAGACTGTTTTCGGCTGGCATTGCAGCGGCCGCTACGGTCGCGTTGGCGGCCTGCACCACCACCGGCCCGGGCGAGCCGCCGGTGATCACCGCCAAAGGGGTCGAAGGCTCCTGGATCGACGCGCAGGGCACAGGCTTGTCGACCTTCAAGGGCGGCAGCTTCGCGACCGTGGCAACCGACACCGGCCAGAAGCTTGCCGATGGCAGCTACACCATGACCGGCGGCACCTCGGTCGAGATCCATGGCACTTCGCTGATCCGCCAGACGCCGATCAGCTTCAACTGCTTGATGGTCTCCACCAGCCAGCTCAATTGCACCAGCGCGAGCGGGCAGAATTTTGTGCTGACCAGGCGCACCTGAAGTCCGATTCCGAATTGACTTTGCACAAGGGCGGCGGCTTCAAGCCGCCGTCTTCTTGCGCCGGCAAAGCTGATGCCGAATTCCGCTTGCATCGACTGAAACGCGATGTGAACATGGCCCGAGAGGGCTGTTACATCCCAGTCAAGCAAGAGCGTTAAACGCGTCTGGTCCAGTTATCCGGGAGACGAGAATGAAGAAGATCGCTGCCATCGCCGCGCTGTCGGCATCGGCGCTTGGCCTGTCGGCAGGAGCATCCTTTGCCGACTACACGCTGAACATCCTGCACATCAATGACTGGCACAGCCGCATCGAGAGCAACAACAAGTACGAATCGACCTGCTCAGCCGAGGAGGAGACCAAGGGCGAATGCGTCGGCGGCGCCGCCCGCCTGGTCACAGCGATCGCGCAGGAGCGCAAAAAGCTGGAAGGCCAGAACGTGCTGCTGCTCAGCGCCGGCGACAATTTCCAGGGCTCGCTCTTTTACACGACCTACAAGGGCAAGACCGAAGGCGAATTCCTCAACCAGATGAAATTCGATGCCGAGGCTCTCGGCAACCATGAGTTCGACGATGGCGAGTCGGCGCTGGCGCCGTTTCTCGACATGATCCAGTTTCCGGTGCTCGGCGCCAACGTGAAGGCCAATGCGCAATCCAAGCTCGGCGACCGCGTCAAGCCGTCGATCGTGGTCGAGGTCGGCGGCCAGAAGATCGGCATCGTCGGCGCGGTCACCAACGACACGCCGGAGCTTGCCTCACCCGGCCCGAACATCGCCATTGAAGACGACGTCAAGTCGATCACCGCGGAGGTCGAGAAACTGAAGGGAGAGGGCGTCAACAAAATCATTGCGGTCACCCATATCGGCTACAAGCGCGAGCGCGACGTGATCGCCAAGATCCCGGGAGTCGACGTGGTGGTCGGCGGCCACAGCCATTCGCTGCTGTCCAACACCGATCCCAAGGCGGAAGGCCCATATCCGACGATGGTCGACAATCCGGACGGCTACAAAGTGCCGGTCGTGCAGGCGGCGTCCTATTCGAAATATCTCGGCGAGTTCAAGGTCGTGTTCGACGACAACGGCGTCGTCAAGGAGGCAAGCGGCGATCCCATCCATCTCGACAAATCGATCACGCCCGACCCCGCCGTGCTTGCCCGCATCAAGGAACTCGGCGCGCCGATCGAGGCATTGAAGAACAAGGAAGTCGCCGAGACCACCAAGGCGATCGACGGCAGTCGCGAAAACTGCCGCGCCCGCGAATGCGAGATGGGCAATCTGGTCTCCGACGCCGTCCTCGACCGGGTCAAGAGCCAGGGTGTCGAGATCGTCATCTCGAATGGTGGCGGCTTGCGCGCCTCGATCGACCAGGGCACCGTCACCATGGGCGAGGTTCTCACCGTGCTGCCGTTTCAGAACACGCTGGCGACCTTCCAGATCTCCGGCAAGGATCTGGTTGCCGGCCTCGAAAGCGGCCTCAGCCAGGTCGAGGACGGCGCCGGGCGCTTCCCGCAGGTTGCCGGCCTGAAATATGCGTTCGACAAATCGGCGCCGCCTAATGGACGCGTCAAATCGGTCGAGGTCATGGAAGGCGGCGCCTGGACGCCGATCAAGCCGGACAAGGATTACCTGGTCGCCACCAACAACTATGTCCGCCAGGGCGGCGACGGCTACAAAGTGTTCGCAGAGAAAGCCAAGAACGCCTATGATTACGGCCCGGGGCTGGAACAGGTCGTTGCCGATTACCTCGGTGCGCACCGGCCCTATACGCCGAAGCTCGACGGCCGCATCACCGAGATCGCCGCGACCGTAGCCCCAGCCGCAGAACCTGCCAAGCCTGCCGAACCGCCAAAACCTGCTGAGGCCGCGCCGGCAAAGCCTGCTGAGCCGGCAATGCCCGAAATGCCGGCCGGCTCCGGCGACATTTCCAAGACGCCGCCGGCCGTCCCGGCTGAAACCGCGCCGGCAACACCCGCACCCGCCGAGCCGGCCCAGCCGGCGGCACCTGCGGCTCCGGCCACACCGGCTCCGGCGACCCCTGCTCCGGCTGAACCGGCCAAACCGGCCGAGACGGCGCCTGCCCCGAGTCAGCCAACCCCAAGTGAACCAGCAAAACCTGCCGAGCCGGCTGCGCCGGCACCAGCCGAAAGCAGCCATGTAATCGTCGCCGGCGACACCTATTGGGATCTCGCGGTGAAGGCCTATGGCGACGGCACCAAATGGAAAATGATCTACGATGCCAACAAAGCCTACGAGCCACGCCGGCTGCCGGTCGGCGCAACCTTGACTATCCCGGCGGCCTCGAAGTAATCCGGCCGCAGGAACGCAATGCACCCGCCCGGCAAACCGGGCGGGTGTTGCGTTTCTGGGATTAGCTGCGGCCAGAAGCAGCATTTTAAAACCAGCGCAGCATCGGTACTTTCGCCGCGGCACCGTTGGTTCGCGGTGTTGGAGAACCTCATGACCCGTGCCAGCCCTGCTGAAATCAAAGCCGAGAGGACCACCGCCTCGCCATCGGCGGGGCGCCCTCCGGTCAGGACCGGCAAGGTCGGTGTCATGCTGATCAATCTCGGCACCCCGGACGGCACCGGCTTCAAGCCGATGTGGCGCTACCTCCGGGAGTTCCTGTCCGATCCACGCGTCATCGAGCTCAACAAGGCGATCTGGTATCCGATCCTCTACGGCGTGGTCCTCACAACCCGGCCGAAGAAGTCGGGCGCCAACTATGCCAGGATATGGAACCGGGAGCGCAACGAGTCGCCGCTGCGCACCTACACCCGCGCCCAGGCCGAGAAGCTCGGGCTCGCGCTCGGCGACCTACCCAATGTCGTTGTCGACTGGGCGATGCGCTACGGCAATCCTTCGACCGAGAGCGTGGCCGGGAGACTGGTCGAGCAAGGCTGCGACCGCATCCTGTCTTTCCCGCTCTATCCGCAATATTCGGCGACGACGACTGCGACTGCCAACGACCAGGTGTTTCGCGCGCTGATGAAGATGCGCCGCGCCCCGGCCATTCGCAGCGTGCCGCCCTATTATAACGAGCCGGGCTATATCGAGGCGCTCGCCCGTTCGATCGAAAAGCATCTGGCGAGCCTCGACTTCGAACCGGAAATTGTCATCGCTTCCTATCACGGCATTCCGAAACCCTATTCCGACAAGGGCGACCCCTACCAAGCCCATTGCCTCGAGACGACGCGGCTGCTGCGCGAAAAGCTCGGTTGGGATGAAAAGAAGCTAATTGCCACCTTCCAGTCGCGCTTCGGCGCGCAGGAATGGCTGCAGCCCTACACCGACAAGACGGTCGAAAGACTAGGGCGCGAAGGCGTGAAATCGATCGCCATCGTCAATCCGGGATTTTCCGTCGACTGCATCGAGACGCTGGACGAGATCGGCAGGGAAGCGGCCGAGACCTTCCACCATGCCGGCGGTCAAAAGTTCGCACACATCCCTTGCCTCAACGACAGTGCCGAGGGCATGGCGGTGATCGAGGCGATGGTGCGGCGCGAGTTGTCCGGCTGGGCCTGAACAGATCACCCGTCCATGCACCGGCAATCCGTGATCACCTGATTGTCACGTTGCTGAAACACACTTAAGTGTTTGGTCAAGTCGGCCGAGTGGAATGTCCAACATGGCCGGCCTTTGAGGGGAGAGCCAAATGGGTTTCAGTGGTTTTGATATCGCGCTTCTTGTTCTTGTCGCCCTTGTCATGCTCGTGCTTTTCAAGGGCATCCGGACAATTCCGCAAGGCTATAATTATACCGTCGAGCGCTTTGGCCGTTACACCAAGACATTGAACCCAGGCCTAAACCTGATCGTGCCTTTCGTCGACCGTGTCGGCGCCAAGATGAACATGATGGAGCAGGTGCTCGACGTTCCGACGCAGGAGATCATCACCCGCGACAATGCCACCGTTGCCGTCGATGGCATCGCCTTCTATCAGGTGCTCAACGCGGCGCAGGCCGCCTACCAGGTCTCCGGCCTGCAGAATGCTATTCTCAATCTCACGATGACAAACATCCGCACCGTGATGGGCTCGATGGACCTCGACGAACTTTTGTCGAACCGCGACGCCATCAACGAGCGCCTGCTGCGCGTCGTTGACGAGGCGGCACATCCCTGGGGCCTCAAGATCACTCGTGTCGAGATCAAGGACATCAACCCGCCGGCCAATCTCGTCGAATCGATGGGCCGCCAGATGATGGCCGAGCGCAATAAGCGCGCCCAGATCCTCGCCGCCGAAGGCCTCAAGCAATCGCAGATCCTGGAGGCCGAGGGCCGCAAGGAAGCCGCCTTCCGCGACGCCGAGGCGCGCGAGCGCTCGGCCGAGGCTGAAGCACGCGCCACGCAGGTGGTGTCGGAGGCGATCTCCAAGGGCGACGTGCAGGCGCTCAACTACTTCGTCGCGCTGAAATACACCGAAGCGCTGACCAAGATCGGCTCGGCGACAAACAGCAAGCTCGTGCTGATGCCGGTGGAGGCCTCATCGCTGATCGGCACGCTCGGCGGCATTGGCGAAATCGCCAAGGAGGTTTTCCGGAGCGAAGGCACCGCCGGCGCCGCACGACAGGCCGCCCGCCCGCCGGTGGTTCGCCCGAGCGAAACCTGAGGCCGCAGCCATGCTCGACCGCATTGTTTCCGAACTCGGCCCGTGGAGCTGGATGGTCCTCGGCTTCGTCCTGCTGGTGATGGAGGTCATCGCGCCGGGTATTTTCATGCTGTGGATCGGCATTGCCGCGCTGTTGATCGGCGCCGTTTCGCTTCTCATCTGGGACGCCGGTTTCTGGACCTGGCAGGTCCAGGTCCTCGCCTTCCTCGCGCTGTCGCTGGTCTCGGCTTATGTCGGCAAGCGGCTGGTGGGCGGACGCCACGATGAGACCGACCAGCCTCTGCTCAACCGGCGCGGCGCGCAGATGGTCGGCCGGACGGCGACTCTTGCCGAGCCGATCAAGGACGGCCGCGGCCGCATCAAGCTGGGCGACACATTGTGGCGCGTCTCCGGCCCTGACCTGCCGGCTGGCACGCAGGTGCGGGTGACGGGCGCCGCCGACACCGATCTGGAGTTGACGGTCGAGGCGGTCTAGAAAACCCGCTAGAGCAATTCCAGGAAAAGTGTGAAACGGTTTTCCGTCCGGAATTGCGCAGAATCAAAGAGATAGAACGGTTCGGCGCTTCCGTGAAACGATGAACCGCTCTAAGCAGCACCGATGCGCAGCAGGTCGTGCAGATGGACGAGCCCGATCGGCCGCCTGCCTTCGACCACCATCAGGCTGGTGATGGCCGAGTCGTTGATCGTCTGCAGCGCCGTCGCAACAAGCGTGTCGGGCGCGGCCATTTTCGGCTCTCTGGTCATCACCTGATCGACGCTCATGGCCAGGAGATCGCTGCCGATATGGCGCCTGATGTCGCCATCGGTGATGATGCCGATCAGCTTGCCGTCCGCGGCAGTCACCGCCACGCAGCCAAACCCCTTGCGCGACAATTCGAGGATCGCTTCGCGCATGCCGGTGCCGGACGACACCAGCGGCAGCCTGTCGCCGACATGCATGATCTCGCGGATCTGGGTCAGGTTGGCCCCGAGCTGGCCGCCGGGATGGAACGTCCGGAAATGGTCCGGGGTGAAGCCGCGTGCCTCGAGCAGCGCGATGGCCAGCGCATCGCCCATCACCATTTGCAATAGTGTCGAGGTCGTCGGCGCAAGGCCGTGCGGGCAGGCTTCCGGTGCTCGCGGCAGCAGAAGCACGACGTCGGCCGCGCGCGCCAGAGCCGATTTTTCACCCGCAGTGACCGCGACCAGCGGAATCGAGAAGCGCCTCGAATAGGCGATGATGCCCTTGAGCTCGAGGCTTTCGCCCGACCACGAAAGGGCGACGATGGCGTCATTCCTGGCGATCATGCCGAGGTCGCCGTGATTGGCTTCGGCAGGGTGGACGAAGAAGGCCGGCGTGCCGGTCGAGGCGAGCGTCGCGGCGATCTTCGAGCCGATATGGCCGCTTTTGCCGACCCCGGTGACGATGACACGGCCATCGATCTGCGACACCATGCCGACGGCCCGTGCGAACGGCTCGGCCAGCCCGTTTTCGAGAGCGTCTGCCAGTGCCGCGACGCCGGCCTGCTCCGTCGCCACCGTTCTCAGCGCCGAGGCAATCGCGGCCTGCCCATCGTGCCGCTTCCTGTCTGGGGATTTCACGTCCATGGACGATGCGATTAGCGCTTCGGCGCGCGCCTGTCCAACGGAATTGCCGTCCCGAACCTCCTGACGGGCCATCCCTCAACGCTCCGTTAACCATCCCCATTTACGGTTTCGTAAGTATGGCGCGCGTGCGCCGCGCAAGCAGTGGTGCCGATGTCCGGGTTTCAGCCTCAAAACAAAATGGGACGAAAGGGCAAGGCGGTTTGCGCTTTGCTGCTGGCAACCAGTGTCTTTGCGTTGTCGCGGCCGGCACTGCTTTGCGCCCAGGAAAGCGAACTGCGCGGCGAGGTTGCGGAATCGACAATCCTGGACGACCAGCAGTACAAGATCAGGCAATCGAGCATAGCCGGAACCCAAGCCGCGCAGGCTGCTGCAACCGCCAACGACAATACGCCGCTGCCTACCTATCGTCCGGCCAGCCAAGGGGCGTTGCCTGACAACGGCACGGGCGAGGCGGCCACAACCGGCGGCACTTTCGATCCACCAGCGGCCAGCGGCGACCCATTTCCCGACAACCCTGCTCCGCCCCCACGACGGCGGCCAAGCGTAACGCAACGCGCCGCCAACGCGGCCAATGCCGAAGACGAGACCGCGGACAGCCAGAAGCGCAAGAGGACCGCGACTGCAGCGACGGCGACGACCGATGACACCGACACCGCCACCATAGACGAGCAGGATACGGTCAACCGCCGTGCCGTCACCGTCGATTCCGCCGAAAGGCTCAGGCTCGACCCCGGCGCCGAGCGCATCGAAGCCATCGAAGGCCAGAACAAAAAGAACGAGGACGACCCGTTCGCCGCCACCGGCATCAAGCTCGGCTCCCTCGTGATCCGGCCGACGCTCGAGCAAGGCCTGACGTCTTCGACAAACGCCGATTCGAGCAGCCTCGGCAAGCCGGCATTGCTGTCGGAAACGACGCTGCGCTTCAACGCCGTCTCCGATTGGCGGGAGAATTCGGCGACGGTTGAGGGCTATGGCATCTTCCGCGAAACCTTGTCCGGCTATGACATTCACGAGGCGCAAGGCCGCGTCGACGGCACACTCAACATCGATCTCGACAATGATCTGCGCGCCATCGCCAAGCTGGGCTATGAGGCCGTGCCCGAATCGGCCTCGGCGCCGGACGCAGTCGTCGGCGCCGTTGGCCAGCCAGTGCGGCAGACAGTGAACGGAAGTCTCGCCGTCGAGAAGGATGCCGGCAAGATGCGCTTCGCGCTGACCGGCGCGGTCGAGCACGACATCTTTGGCGACGCCAAGCTTTCGTCAGGCGGATCGCTGTCGCAGAAGGGCCGCGACTCGACGCTCTACACGGCCATTTTGCGCACCGGTTACGAGATCTCGCCTGCCATCACCCCGTTCACCGAAATCGAGATCGGCCGGCGCGCTTATGATTTGCGCGTCGATCCAAACGGCTTCCAGCGCTCCTCCAGCAGGCTTGGCGCACGGGCCGGCGTCGAGTTCGATCTCCGCGAGAAGCTTAGCGGCGAGTTCTCGGTCGGCTGGCTGCGCGAGGCCATCGACGACGACCGCCTGCCGGCGATTTCGGGCGCGACGGTCAATGCCGATCTCAAATGGTCGCCGGAACGCGAAACCACGATCGGGCTCACCGCACAGACGACCGCCGAGAACACGACGAATGCGGGCGAAAGCGGCTCCATGCTCTATTCCGGCAGCCTCACCGGCGAGCGGCAGATCCGCGCCAACCTGACCGGAAATGCCGCTCTCGGCCTTGAATGGCGCGACTATACCGGCTCCGACGATCATGATTTGACGCTGAGCGCCGAGGCTGGGCTGACGTGGTGGCTGAACCGCTACACCGGGCTCACCACCCGCGCCAGGACTGAAAAACTGACCAGCAACCTGGTTGGGCGCGACTACACGGCCAACAGCATCTTCGTCGGCTTGAAGTTGCAGCGCTAGCCGGTGTTGAAACTATGAGGCTACGCCGCGGCGTTCTGACGGCGCGAGTTCGTCCAGAAGCGTGCGAATGACGCCGGCCATGCCGGCATTCATGTCTCTGCGCCACAGTGCGAAGGCAACGTTGGCCTCGACGAAGCCTTCGGGCGAGCCGCAGTCGAACGTCCGCCCGCGGTAGTGGTAGCCGTAGAAGGGCTGCTGCTTCTGCAACTTCAGCATTGCATCGGTGAGCTGGATCTCGTTGCCGGCGCCTTTTTCCTGACCTTCGAGTATCTTGAATATCTCCGGCTGCAGGATATAGCGCCCGTTGATGTAGAGGTTCGACGGCGCCGTGCCGGTCTTCGGCTTTTCCACCATGCCGGTGATGCGGAAACCGTGATGTGCGTCCTCGCCGCGGCCGACAATGCCGTATTTGTGCGCCTCGGCCGGATCGCATTCCTGCACGGCGACGATGTTGTTGCCAGTCTCGGCGTAAAGCTCGACCATGTCCTTCATGCAGCTTTTTTCCGACTGCATGATCATGTCGGGCAACAGCAACGCAAAGGGCTCGTCGCCGACGAGCTCGCGCGCGCACCAGACGGCGTGACCAAGGCCGAGCGGTACCTGCTGGCGGGTGAAGCTGGTCTGCCCCGGTGCCGGCTGCAGCCGCTGCAGGCGGGCGAGCTGGTCGTCCTTGCCGCGCTGCGCAAGCGTGTCGTAGAGCTCGAACTGGACGTCGAAGTGATCCTCGATGACCGCCTTGTTGCGGCCGGTCACGAAGATGAAATGCTCGATCCCGGCTTCGCGCGCCTCATCGACCACATACTGGATGACCGGCCTGTCGACGACCGTCAGCATTTCCTTGGGAATGGCCTTGGTGGCGGGGAGAAAGCGCGTGCCGAGACCGGCAACCGGGAACACTGCCTTGCGAACTCTCTTCATGTGCCAATTATCCATTTGCATGCCTCTTCGGCAATCCCGATTCGAGACATTTTCATGCCGAAATCGAGGATTACTGAACGGCGGGTCAGAAATCTCAGCTGGTAAAGCATTGACGCATCTTTTCACCCCGGACGGCACCTATGGTAAACCAAATGCTAACCGGGTTCGGCGATGAATAGTCTTCCTGAGATGAAGAAGGAGGAAAAGATGTCCGTTCGCAACGCCGCAAGGCGCTTCACCAGCGTCCTGACGGCCGCCAGCCTCTCGCTTGCTTTGCTCATGCCCAGCGGACCGGCTTTTGCCGATGCCGGCTTCCGCCAATGGGTCGCCAGCTTCCGTGCTACCGCCGTGGCGAGCGGCGTTTCCGGCTCCGTCTACGACCAGGCATTCAAGGGCATCAACGATGCTGACCCGGTGGTGCTGGAAAAGGCCCGTACCCAACCCGAATTCACCGCGCCCGCCTGGGATTATTTCGACAACCGCGTCCATGACCAGTCGGTCGCCGTCGGCCAGCAGATGGCAAGGAAATGGAAGCCTTGGCTGGACAGGATCGAGGCAAGATACGGCGTCGACCGCTATATCCTGCTGGCCATCTGGTCTATGGAATCGAACTACGGCGAAACCCTCAAGCGCGATGATATCATGCGCAGTGTCGTGCGCTCGCTGGCGACCCTTGGTTATGCCGACCCGAAGCGCGCGAAATTTGCCCGCACCCAGTTGATCGCGGCGCTGAAGATCCTGCAGACCGGCGACATCGACGAAAGCCATCTCAGCGGCTCATGGGCCGGCGCGATGGGCCATACCCAGTTCATCCCCACCAGCTACCAGTCCTATGCGGTCGATATGGACGGCAACGGCAAGCGCGACATCTGGAATTCGATTCCCGACGCACTGGCGACAGCCGCCAATTTGCTGCGGAAGAACGGCTGGCAGGCAGGCAAGACCTGGGGTTATGAGGTCAGCATTCCGGACGGCAAGAAGCTGCCTGGGGGCTCGAAGTCGCTGTCGCAATGGCAGGCGCTGGGCGTCACCCGTGCCAACGGCAAGCCGTTCAAGAACGGTGCGGACAAGGCGACGTTGAAGCTGCCCGGCGGCCGCGGCGGGCCAGCCTTCCTGATGATCAAGAATTTCTCGGTCATCAAGCGTTACAACAATGCCGACAAATATGCGCTCGCCGTGGGCCTTCTTGCCGACGAAATCGCCGGCTATGGCGGGCTTGTGCAGGACTGGAAACGACCGTTTACCAAGCTCTCCTTCGAGGAGAGGCAGGAGCTTCAGAAGCGACTTTCCGAGCACGGCTATTACGACGGCAAGTTCGACGGCAAGATCGGTGACGGATCGAAAACCGCCATCATGGCCTTCCAGGCAAAGGCCGGCTTGACCCAGGACGGGTATCCGAGCAAGGAAGTGCTCAAATGGCTCAGGCAGAACTAGAGCCGGTTACGGGATGGAGAGGGTGATTGGTTTCGGCTGCGCGCATCCGGTTAATCGTTCGTCGCGTGCCGATCCTGGTTCTGGCGATCGCCGTTCTGGCAGTCGGCGCCGCCAGTGCCTTTCATACCTCGGCCATGGCGCAGGAGCCGGAAAGTCGTGGCTGGTCGCTGCGCGACCTGTTGTTTCCGCGCAGAAGCGAGCGGTTTGAGCAGCCGCCGCCCGAATTCCAGAGAGAATTCCAGAGAACAAAGCCCAGGGCCAAGCTGAGAAAGCCCCGGTCAGTTCGCCGGCCGCCGCCGGCCGAGCCGACAACCCCGGTGGCCGAGAAGGCGCCGGATGCACGCGTCGTTCTGGTGGTCGGCGATTTCATGGCGTCTGGGCTGGCTGAGGGGCTCGACGCCGCCTTTGCCGAGAACACCGGCGTCAGGATCGTCGTCCGTGCCAACGGATCGTCCGGCTTCGTGCGTGATGATGTCTACAACTGGCCAGAACAGGTCAAGTCGCTGATCGCTGCCGAAAAACCGGCAGCCGTCGTCGTCATGCTCGGATCCAACGACCGACAGCAGATGCGCGTCGGCGATGTGCGCGAGCAGCCGCGATCCGAGAACTGGACCAAGGAATACGAGCGCCGGACCGAAGCGTTCGGCAAGGCCATCGCAGCAACCAAGGTGCCGTATCTGTGGGTTGGCATGCCGGCCATCCGGGTCTCGAAAATGACCTCCGACATGCTGGCCTTCAACGACATCTTCCGCTCGTCGGCCGAAAGCCACGGCGGCGAATTCGTCGACGTCTGGGACGGGTTCGTCGACGAGAACGGCGCCTTCATCACCAGCGGACCGGACATCAACGGCCAATCGGTGCGCCTGCGCTCCGACGACGGCATCAATATGTCGAAGGCCGGCAAGCGCAAGCTCGCCTTCTATACCGAAAAGCCGCTGATGAAGATCCTTGGGCTGGCCGCGCCGGGAAGCGTGGTGACTGCTTCTGCCCCGGCCGGCGCTCCCGTCGAGGCGCCGGCACCTGCTGCCGCACCTATAGCCGTCGATCGCACCGTGCCGATGCTGCTCAGCGATCCGGCGCTGGACGGCGGCTCGGAACTTCTCGGCGCCGCCCCGCCGGCAAAAGCGGACAAGCATTTGCCGGGCGAAAGGCTTGTCGTCGAGGGCAAGGCGCCCGACGCCTCACCGGGCCGCGCCGACGATTTCTCGTGGCCGCCCAAGACACAGCCGGCGACGGCGGCTGCATCCGATACGACGACGGCGATCCGGCAGTAAACAGAACCTCTTCGGAACCGGCTCAGCGCGGCAGCACGCTCGATCCCATCAGCGCCTCGTCGATGGCGCGCGCCGCCTGGCGGCCCTCGCGGATCGCCCAGACGACCAGCGACTGGCCGCGCCGCACGTCGCCCGCCGCATAGAGCTTTTCGACAGTGGTCCTGTAGTCCCGGTCATTGGCCTCGACATTCTTCGAACGGCGGCTGTCGGTGACGATCTTCATCTGCCCGTCGAGTTCCGACACCGGCCCGCGAGCGGCTGGCCCGGCAAAGCCGATGGCGATGAACGCGAGATCGGCGCGGATGACGAATTCGGTGCCGGCGATCGGCTTGCGCTTTTCGTCGACCTCGCAGCATTTGACCCCGGTCAGCTGGCCGTCCTCGCCGATGAATTCAAGCGTCGCCACCTGGAATTCGCGCTCGGCGCCTTCGGCCTGCGAGGACGAGGTGCGCATCTTGGTCGCCCAGTAGGGCCAGACCGACAGCTTGTCTTCCTTTTCCGGCGGCTGCGGCCGGATGTCGAGCTGGGTGACGCGCACCGCGCCCTGGCGGAAGGCGGTGCCGACGCAGTCGGAGGCAGTGTCGCCGCCGCCGACAACGACGACATGCTGGCCGCCGGCGACGATCGGGCGCGACGGCCATGCCACCGACTGGATCGGCTCGCCGCCGATACGCTTGTTCTGCTGAACCAGATACGGCATGGCGTCGTGCACGCCGTCGAGATCGTCGCCCGGGATGTTGGCCGGACGCGGCGTTTCGGAACCGCCGCAATAGAGCACCGCGTCATATTCGGCGAGCAGTTCGGCGACCGGCTTGTCGACGCCGACATTGACGCCACAATGGAAGCTGACACCTTCGCCCTGCATCTGCTCGATGCGCCGGTCGATATAATGCTTCTCGATCTTGAAGTCGGGGATGCCGTAGCGCATCAGCCCGCCCGGCCGGCTCTCGCGCTCATAGACGTGAACGTCATGGCCGGCGCGGCCGAGTTGCTGGGCAGCGGCCATTCCCGCCGGCCCCGAGCCGATGATCGCGACGCGCTTGCCGGTCTTCCGTTCCGGCGGATAGGGCCGGATATGGCCGGTTTCATAGGCCTTGTCGGCAATCGCTTGCTCGATCGTCTTGATGGCGACCGGAATGTCCTCGAGGTTCAGCGTGCAGGCTTCCTCGCAAGGTGCCGGACAGATGCGGCCGGTGAATTCCGGAAAATTGTTGGTCGAATGCAGGTTGCGGATCGCGTTTTCCCAGTCGCCATTGTAGACGAGGTCGTTCCAGTCCGGGATCTGGTTATGGATCGGGCAGCCGGTCGGTCCATGGCAATACGGAATGCCGCAATCCATGCACCGCGCGGCCTGTTTCTCGACCTCCTTGTCCGACATCGGCAGCGTGAATTCGCGGAAATGCCGGATGCGGTCGGAAGCCGGCTGGTACTTGTGCACCTGCCGGTCGATCTCGAGAAACCCTGTTACCTTGCCCATAGTCCAGTCCCTGCTGTCCGGAAGGCACGCCTGGCGACGCACCCGTTAACCTCATAAGGCAGCCGTGGCAACCTTCAGTCCGAGGTCAGGATTGCTGATGAGGATGGTTGCCGGGACGCACGGCCTCCCGGCAATTTCCAATCTATTCCGCCGCCACGTTCATGCGCATCCGTTCCATCTCGATCAGCGCGCGGCGGTATTCGACCGGCATGATCTTCCGGAATTTCGGCCGGAAAGTTGTCCAGTCGTCGAGGATTTCGCGACCTCGTACCGAGCCCGTGTAGTGGACGTGGTTGGAGATCAGTTGGTAGAGCCGCTCCTCGTCGTGGCTGGTCATATCGCCGGATACGTCGACACGGCCCTTGTGGTCGAGATCGCCGCCATGGTGGAGCAGCTTTTCCATCAGGTCGTCCTCTTCCGGAACCGGCTCCAGCTCGACCATCGCCATGTTGCAGCGTTCGGCGAAATCGCCCGCCTCGTCGAGCACATAGGCGACGCCGCCCGACATGCCGGCGGCGAAGTTGCGGCCGGTCTGGCCGATGACGACGACGATACCGCCGGTCATGTATTCGCAACCATGGTCGCCGACGCCTTCAACGACGGCGGCGACACCCGAATTGCGCACGGCAAAACGCTCGCCGGCAACGCCGCAGAAATAGGCCTCGCCCTCGGTTGCGCCGTAGAGCACGGTGTTGCCGACAATAATGGACTCGGCAGCAACGATTTTCGTGTTCTCCGGCGGACGGATGACGATGCGGCCGCCCGACAGGCCCTTGCCGACATAGTCGTTGGCCGCGCCCACCAGTTCGAACGAGACGCCGCGCGCCAGGAAGGCGCCAAAGGACTGGCCGGCCGTGCCGGTGAGCTTGACCGAGATCGTGTCCTCGCGCAGGCCTTTGTGCTTGAAGCGCTTTGCCACCTCGCCCGACAGCATGGCGCCGGTCGAACGGTCGACGTTGCGGATCGGCAGTTCGATGCTGACCGGCTGCCTGGCTTCGAGCGCCGGTTTTGCCAGTTCGATCAGCTTGCGGTCGAGCACGTCGTCGATCGGATGCTTCTGCCGCTCGGTCCAGTGCACCGCCTCGTGCGGCGCATCCGGCTTGTAGAACATCTTGCTGAAGTCGAGCCCGCGCGCCTTCCAGTGCTGGATCAGCTCGCGCTTTTCCAGAAGGTCGGTGTCGCCGATGATCTGGTCGAGATGGGTGTAGCCCATCTCGGCAAGCAGCGCCCGCACCTCTTCCGCCACATAGAAGAAGAAGTTGATGACGTGCTCGGGCGTGCCCTTGAAGCGCTTGCGCAGCACCGGGTCCTGCGTCGCGACGCCGACCGGGCAGGTGTTGAGATGGCACTTGCGCATCATGATGCAGCCGGCCGCGATCAGCGGCGCGGTCGAGAAGCCGAACTCGTCGGCGCCGAGCAGTGCGCCGATGATGACGTCACGCCCGGTGCGCAGGCCGCCATCGACCTGCAGCGCGACGCGCGACCTGAGGCCGTTGAGCACCAGCGTCTGGTGCGTCTCGGCAAGGCCCATTTCCCACGGGCTGCCGGCATGCTTGAGCGAGGTCAGCGGCGAAGCGCCAGTGCCGCCGTCATAACCTGATATGGTGATGTGGTCGGCACGCGCTTTGGCGACGCCGGCCGCAACCGTGCCGACGCCGACTTCCGAGACCAGCTTGACCGATACGTCGGCCGCCGGATTGACGTTCTTCAGGTCGTAGATGAGCTGCGCCAGATCCTCGATCGAATAGATGTCGTGATGCGGCGGCGGCGAGATCAGGCCGACGCCCGGCGTCGAATGCCTGACCTTGGCTATGGTCGCATCGACCTTGTGGCCCGGCAGCTGGCCGCCCTCGCCCGGCTTCGCCCCTTGCGCGACCTTGATCTGCATCATGTCGGAATTGACCAGATATTCCGCCGTGACGCCAAAGCGTCCCGAGGCGACCTGCTTGATTGCCGAGCGTTCGGGGTTCTTGCCGCCGCCCGGCAGTGGCAGATAGCGATCGGCCTCTTCGCCGCCCTCGCCGGTGTTCGACTTGCCGCCGATGGCGTTCATGGCGCGCGCCAGCGTCGTGTGCGCTTCCCTTGAGATCGAGCCGAAGGACATCGCCCCGGTCGAGAAGCGCTTGACGATATCGGCCGCCGGCATCACATCGTCGAGCTTGACCTTCTTGCGCCCGGTCTCTTGCGCCAGCTTGATCTTGAACAGGCCGCGAATGGTCTGCGCCTGCGCCGTCTCGCTGTCGATCTGGGCGGAATAGTCCTTGAACGTCTCCCACGAGCCCTGGCGCACGGCGTGTTGCAAGGTCGCCACTGCGTCGGGCGACCAGATATGGGCCTCGCCGCGCATGCGGAACATGTATTCGCCGCCGACCTCGAGGCTGTTCCGCAGCACCGGGTCGTTGCCGAAGCCGTCGGTGTGGCGGCTGACTGTTTCGGCGGCGATCTCGTCCAGCCCGACGCCTTCGATCAGCGTCGCTGTGCCGGTGAAGTACTTCTGCACGAAGTCCGACTTCAGCCCAATGGCGTCGAATATCTGCGCGCCGCAATAGGACTGGTAGGTGGAGATGCCCATCTTGGACATCACCTTGAGGATGCCCTTGCCGATCGACTTGATGTAGCGGGAGACGACTTCGTAGGCATCGACCTCCGCCGGCAATTCGCCGCGCTTATGCATATCGAGCAGCGTGTCGAAAGCGAGATAGGGATTGATCGCCTCGGCGCCGTAGCCGGCGAGACAGCAGAAATGATGCACCTCGCGCGGCTCGCCGGATTCGACGACGAGCCCAACCGAGGTGCGCAATCCCTTGCGGATCAAATGATGATGCACGGCCGCCGTTGCCAGCAGCGCCGGAATGGCGATGCGATCCGGGCCGAGCTGACGGTCCGACAGGATGATGATGTTGTAGCCGCCGGCGACCGCCGCCTCGGCGCGCTCGCACAGCCGGTCGATGGCGCCCTGCATGCCGGCCGCGCCTTCATTCGAACCGTAGGTGATGTCGATCGTCTTGGTGTCGAAACGGTCTTCGGTGTGGCCGACGGAGCGCAGCTTCTCCAGATCGCCATTGGTCAGGATCGGCTGGCGCACTTCGAGCCGCTTGCGGCGCGAGTTGCCGACAAGATCGAAGATATTGGGCCGCGGCCCGATGAAGGACACCAGGCTCATCACCAGTTCCTCGCGAATCGGGTCGATCGGCGGGTTGGTGACCTGTGCGAAGTTCTGCTTGAAATAGGTGTAGAGCAGCTTCGATCTGTCCGACATTGCCGAAATCGGCGTATCGGTACCCATCGAGCCGACCGCTTCCTGGCCGGTGGTCGCCATCGGCGACATCAACAGCTTGGTGTCCTCCTGGGTGTAGCCGAACGCCTGCTGGCGGTCGAGCAGTGAGACATCCCTGCGCAGGGCGCGCGGCTCGACCGGGTTCAGGTCCTCGAGGATGAGCTGGGTGTTGGCGAGCCAGCTCTTGTAGGGGTGCCTGGTCGCGATCTCGGACTTGATCTCCTCGTCGGAAACGATGCGGCCCTTGTCCAGGTCGATCAGCAGCATGCGGCCGGGCTGCAGCCGCCACTTCTTGACGATCCTTTCCTCCGGCACCGGCAGCACGCCGGCTTCCGAGGCCATGATGACGCGGTCGTCGTCGGTGACGATGTAGCGCGCCGGCCGCAGCCCGTTGCGGTCGAGCGTGGCACCGATCTGGCGGCCGTCGGTGAAGGCAACCGCCGCCGGCCCGTCCCACGGCTCCATCAGGGCTGCGTGATACTCGTAGAAGGCCTTGCGGTCCTGACCCATCAGCTTGTTGCCGGCCCAGGCTTCCGGGATCAGCATCATCATGGCGTGGGCGAGCGAATAGCCGCCCTGCGTCAGGAATTCGAGCGCATTGTCGAAGCAGGCGGTGTCCGACTGCCCTTCGTAGGAGATCGGCCACAGCTTCGAGATGTCGTTGCCGAACAGTTCGGAATCGACCGAGGCCTGCCGTGCCGCCATCCAGTTGACGTTGCCGCGCAGCGTGTTGATCTCGCCATTATGGGCGACCATGCGGTAGGGATGCGCCAGCTTCCACGACGGGAACGTGTTGGTCGAGAAGCGCTGGTGGACCAGGATCAGCGCCGTCTCGAAACGCGGGTCGGTGAGGTCCTTGTAGTAGGCGCCGACCTGATAGGCCAGGAACATGCCCTTGTAGACGATGGTCCGCGACGACATCGAGACGACATAGAAGCCGTTGTCGACGCCTTTGGTCTCCTCGTGGATACGGCCGGAAATGACCTTGCGCAGGATGTAGAGCCGCCGCTCGTAATCGTCGTCGTTCTCGATCTCGGCGCCGCGGCCCAGGAACACCTGCCGGTGCACTGGCTCGGAAGCGGCGATGTCAGGCGCCTTTGAGAGCGACGAATTATCGACCGGCACGTCGCGAAAGCCAAGCAGCGGCTGGCCTTCGAGCTGCGCCACCTCAGCGATGATGCCTTCGATATGCGCCTGCAGCTCCGGGTCGCGCGGCATGAACACATGGCCGACGGCATAGTGGCCGGGCTTCGGCAGTTCGACCCCTTGCTTGGCCATCTCCTCGCGGAAGAAGCGGTCCGGCAATTGCACCAGCACGCCGGCGCCGTCGCCCATCAGCGGATCCGCGCCGACGGCGCCGCGATGCGTCAGGTTTTCGAGCACGGCAAGGCCGTCCTCGACGATCTGATGCGACTTCACGCCCTTCATGTTGACGATGAAGCCGACGCCGCAGGCATCATGCTCGTTGCGCGGATCGTAGAGGCCGTGCGCGGCATAGCCGGTGCTGGTTCGCCCAATATTGGTCAGGGACGGATTTTTGACGGCTGCCGCTTTCGTCTGCGCGGCCTTCGTCGCAGATGGCGTCATATCCGTCATCGTCCTGTCCTCCGTTCCGTCCCCTTCGGGCGCTGGTTTCCGTCGGGAAGCGCGTGGCTTCCCTTTCAATCTTGCGGCACGTCTTGCGAAATTCTTGCCGACCGTGCGGCTTTCCGCATCGTTCGCATATGGTATTCGTACAGGCCGGAGCCAGGCTGTCTAGCTGTCGCTCGCGGCAATGCCGCAGAGGCGCAATCATATGCCAATGCGGCCAGTTTTGTGCGACAAAATAAGACAGCACTACTGTCCTAAATTTTTATGACAGAAATTTTGGATGCACACAAGACCGATTCACAAAATTCTTGAAGCTTTCGCGACAGAAAATTGCGCGGAATTCGGTGCCAGCGTAACCTTCAGTCGCTGCATGTACGCTCATGCCTTTCGCTGGCTTTAGCGGATTTTCGGTATCTGCCCCTTGCGGCCGGCATGCGAAAGCGGCCAAGCTCGCACCGATTTCCCCAGCATAGGCAGACGCATGATTTTCGCTTCCGACAATTGGGCAGGCGCCCATCCCCGTATCGCTGCCGGCCTGTCGGCCCATGCCGACGGCTTCTCCACCGCCTATGGCGACGGCGCCCTCGACAAGGCCGTTTACCAGCGCTTCAATGAAATCTTCGAATGCGAGGTCGCGGTGTTTTTCGTGGCCACCGGCACCGCCGCCAATTCGCTGTCGCTGACTACCTATAACAAGCCAGGCGGCATTTCCTTCTGCCATCGCGAATCGCACGTCATCGAGGATGAATGCGGTGCACCGGAATATTTTACCGGCGGTTCGCGGCTCTATACAGTCGAAGGCGCACTCGGCAAGATCGATGCCGGCAATCTGGAACGGGCTGTGGACCGTTTCGCACCCGAAAACGTCCATTCCGGGCGGCCGGTTGCCGTTTCGATCACCCAGTCGACCGAAGTCGGCACCGTCTACTCGCTGAACGAAATCGCCAGGATTTCGGCGATCGCAAAGCAGCATGGACTGCCGCTGCACATGGACGGGGCTCGCTTTGCCAATGCGCTCGTCGCGCTGGAAACGACGCCGGCCGAAATGACCTGGAAGCACGGCGTCGACATCCTCTCCTTCGGCGGCACCAAGAATGGCTGCTGGTGCGCCGAGGCGATCGTGCTGTTCGACCTCGAGCGAGCCAAGGAATTGGCGTTTTTGCGCAAGCGCGCGGCCCAGCTGTTCTCGAAATCGCGCTTCATCGCCGCACAATTCGATGCTTATTTCAGGGGTGGGCTATGGCTCGACACGGCACGGCACGCCAATGCGATGGCGGCTCGGCTTGCCGCGGCGATCGAAGATTCCCCTTCGGCCCGGCTGGCTTGGCTGCCGCAGGCGAACGAGGTCTTCGCGGTCATGAAAAAGGCCGAGGCCGAAAGCATGCAAGCGGCAGGCGCGGCCTTCCATGACTGGCACAGGCCGCTCGGCTATGACGGCCACATCGGCGAGGACGAAGCGCTCTATCGCTTCGTCACCAGCTTCGCGACCACGCCCGACGAGGTCGACCGTTTCGGCTACCTGCTCGCCGGATAGCAAGCCTTACCCACCAGCAAAAAGAGCGGCGCATTGCTGCACCGCCCTTTCTTCCCGGGGAGTTGGCGTCCCGGGAGAATTTAGCTGCCTGGCTTAGGCGGCAGTCTTGGCCTCGATCTGCTTGGCCTTGGCCGGAGCCGAGGTGATCGCGATCTTGCGCGGCTTCAACTCTTCGGGGATGTTGCGCTTGAGGTCGACGAAGAGCAGGCCGTTCTTCAGCGCGGCGCCGACAACCTCGACGTGATCGGCAAGCTGGAAGCGGCGCTCGAAGGCTCGGCTGGCGATACCGCGATAGAGCAGTTCGGAGCCTTCGCCATTGCCTTCCTCCTTGCGCTCACCCTTGACGGTCAGCACATTGCGGTGAGCCTCGATCGAAATCTCATCTTCCGAGAAGCCGGCCACAGCCATCGAGATGCGATAGGCATCCTCACCCGTGCGCTCGATGTTGTAAGGCGGGTACGTCTGGCCTTCCGGCTGCGCAAGCGAATCGAGCATGGTGAACAGCCGGTCGAAACCGACGGTCGAACGGTAGAGCGGGGAAAAATCAACGTGACGCATGGTGTGTTCTCCTGTTGAGCAACAAGGTTGCGTATGGCCGCTGCGAAACCCGTAACGGCGTTCCGGATGGGCCAGCGGCCCCGACATTGGCGGCCGCATGACAAATTTGGGAAGCGGACGACGGCATTTCAAGATTTTCTCGCGTCCGAACGGGACCGGTCCCGGCCCACGTCCCGATGCCGATGAACGGCAGATGAACCGTGGCTTCGGCGAGCGTTCAGCCAGGCGGCATTAAAACTGTTCTCGAGATCACGAACAGGTCGCCGGAAAAGGCGACACGACGAGGCCGAACCGGGTGTAACGTCCCTTCCTCCCGGGTCGACAGAGGCCGGAAGCACGCCCAAGGCTGCTTCCGGCCTTGCTTGTTTACTGCCTCGGTCGACCTCCCCGCGTCCCGAATTGCTTTGCTTTTGGCGCATGGGCGTTTATGCCTGACTTGCGCCTGTCGGCACCGACCCCAACCAAACACCGTATGACCGATCTTATCCACCAGCCCCCCCTCTTCAACGAAACTCCGGGCAATCCGCTGCCGGAAAACGCAGCCGGAGGCTTCTTCACCACGCGCGACGGCAAGAAGATCCGCTATGGGTTGTTTGCCGCGGTTTCCCGCCCGCTGAAGGGCACCGTCGTCGTCCTGACCGGCCGCAACGAGTGCATCGAGAAGTACTTCGAGACCATTCGCAACCTTGCCGACCGGGGTTTTGGCGTGGCAACCCTCGACTGGCGCGGCCAGGGCGCTTCTGACCGGCTGATCGGCGACCGACAGCGCGGCTACGTCAGGAGCTTCTTCGACTATACCGGCGATCTGGAGCAGTTCTTCGAGGAGGTCGTGCTGCCCGATTGTCGAGGCCCCTACTACATACTGGCCCACTCGGCCGGCGCGGTGATTGCGCTGCTCGCCGCGCCCGCAATGGCGAACCGCGTGCGCCGCATGGTGCTGATCGCACCGTTCTTCACCGTGCCCGACCTGCCGGTTTCGGTAAAAAGCGTCCGCCGCATCTGTTCGCTGTTCTGCCTTCTCGGCCTTGGCCGGCTCTATGCCGCATGGGGGCCGCGGCCCAAGGAATCGGTGCCCTTCGCCATGAACAAGCTGACCAGCGACCCGGCGCGCTATCGGCGCAATACGCTGATCTACGAAACCTCGCCGAAGCTGGCGCTCGGCGGACCGACGATCCGCTGGCTGAAGGCCGCCACCGAGGCGTCCTTAATCGTCAGCGACCCGGATTTCATGGCCAAGATCCAGGTCCCCTTGCTGATGATCGCCGCCGGCGCCGACCAGGTCGTCTCGACCAGGGCAGTCGAAGCCTATGCGAGACGTCTGCGTGTCGGCTCGCTAGTGATGATCGACGGCGCCCGCCATGAGATCCTCCAGGAAGCCGACCTCTATCGCGAGCAACTGCTTGCGGCATTCGATGCCTTCATTCCAGGAACCGGCGACGCTGTTTGACCGCTTCGCCGGCGCCCGGCAACAAAGCCCGCGCGGGTCGTTTGCCCGGCAGAGCTCGCCCGCCTTATTCCCGTTCAGGCATCGAGCGCTAGGTTGCTGCCAAAGAGGTTGGAGGTCATTCGCCGGGAGAAAAACGACCATGAACGCATCGAACACGCTGTCACGTCAGGGGCATCGGCTACTGCAGGTTGGCGTCGCGCTGCTGCTGTTTTCGTCATTCGAAGGGTTTGCAATTCCCTACCTCGCCGCACCGCGGCTCGGACTGTCCGCGCACACGCTCAGCGCCCTGCAGGGCGTTCTCTTGCTGGCGCTAGGTCTCACATGGTCCAGGCTCAATCTCGGCGTGGCAATGGCACGGGTTGCGTTCTGGCTCCTGATCTATTCGGCCTTGGCCATCCTGGCCGCCTATGTGATGGCCAGCATCTGGGGGGCCGGCAATGAGACAATGCCGCTCGCGGCAGGAGCCTCCCATGGGAGCGCTTTTCAGGAGGATGCGATCAAAGTCGTGGGGTATTCATCGGCGCCGTCGGGCCTCATCTCTTTCGCGCTCATTCTGTGGGGCCTACGTCTCAGGGCGCTTGGCCCTCCACTAAGCCGCTGATCTATGCCGCGGCTCGCTCGCATCTCGTTCGCCGGATGCCTAGCCGCGCAGCGCCGCCATCGCCGCCGCGTGCAGCTCCGGTGTCGCCGCCGCCAGGATGTCGCCGCCCTTTTCCGCCGGTCCGCCCTCGAAAGTGGTGACGACGCCGCCTGCCTTCTCGATGATCGGGATCAGCGCCACGATGTCGTAGGGCTTCAATCCGGGATCGGCGACGATATCGACGCTGCCCGCCGCCACCATGGCGAAGGCATAGCAGTCGGTGCCGTAACGGGCGAGTTGGACCTGCTTCTCGAACAGATCGTAGCGCAGGCGAGCGTCTCCCTTGAACAGCGCCGGCGTAGTGGTGAACAGTGTCGCCTCGGCAAGATTCGTCGTCTTGCGCGTCGTGAGTTTTCGCGGGCCACCCGGACCTTCATAATGCGGGCCGGAGGCATTGGCGTAGAACAGCTCGCCCGTGAAGGGCTGCGACATCATGCCGGCGACGGCATCGCCGTCGACCGTCAGCCCGACCAGCGTGCCCCATACCGGCAGGCCGGAAATGAAAGCGCGCGTGCCGTCGATCGGATCGATCACCCAGACATGCCGGCTGGAGATGTTTTCGCTGCCGTGCTCCTCGCCGAGAATGCCGTGATCGGGGTATTGCGCTGATATCACCGCCCGGATGGCGCGCTCGGCTTCACGGTCGGCCTCGGTGACCGGGTCGAAGCTGCCGCGTTCCTTGTTGGTGACCGCGCCCTGATTGCGGAAGCGCGGCAAGGTCTCGGCTGCGGCGGCACGCGCAATGCGCCGCATGAATTCGATGCTGATGTCCAACTGATTCTCCCGCTCCAGCATGTTTGAGATACCCGTTTGCCTCCGGATTTATGCCGAAACAAGGGCGTTTGGAGCCTTTTGCACGGTGCCAACTGTTGCTCGAATGCAACGCAGCCGCCGTGGAAATGCAATTTCCACTTCACAGTGAATTAAAAAAGCCGGAACGCGCCTTGACATTTGTGCAGCGCACAATACGTTTGTTCTCGGACAGGGGTTCCTGTCCATGCCCTCCTTGGGCGTTTCCTCCCTAGACTTCGACCGTGTCGTGCAAACGATGCGGTCTTTTTTTACGCTGCCGCATGAGCGGCGAGTACCGCGTTTCCGGCGCTATTCGGCGGCCAGCGGCAGATCCATGAAATTGTGATCGGGCATCGCCATCAGTTCGGCCGAAAACCGTGCCAGATCGCCGGCCAGGGCGTCGAAACCAGCCGATCTCTGGAACGTCCGCTCATTCATGTAGAGCCCGCGATTGACCTCGATCTGCAGCGCATGCAGATGGCGCACGGGGCGGCCATAGTGCTCGGTAATGAAGCCTCCGGCATAGGGCTTGTTGTGGGCGACGCTGTAGCCCATGCCGGTGAGCAGGCCGATCGCCGTCTCGGTCAACGCCGCCGCCGCGGAGATGCCGAAGCGGTCACCGACGATGAAATCCGGCCGCAATCCGCTGTCGCCGACCCTTATGCTTGCCGGCATCGAGTGGCAGTCAATCAGCACGGCGTAGCCGAAGCGCGCGTGGGTTCTGGTCAAAAGCCGTTTCAGCGTCTCGTGATAGGGCTTGTAGACCGCTTCGATGCGCGCCACGGCTTCGGCCAGCGGCAAGCGGCCGGAATAGATGTCGAGCCCCTCGCCGACCAGCTTGGGCACGGTGCCGAGCCCGCCGGCCACACGCGCCGAGCGGATGTTGCAGAATGACGGTACCGGTTCGGCGAACATGCGCGGGTCGAGTTCCCACGGCTCCCGGTTGACGTCGAGATAGGCGCGCGGGAAGTTTGCCGCCAGCATCGGCGCGCCGAGCGCGACGGCACCGCCGAACAATTCCTCGACATAGCAGTCCTCGGAGCGGCGGATGGCGTTGCGGTCCAGCTTGGCCATCGCCATGAACCGGTCCGGATAGTAGCGGCCGCTATGCGGCGAGTTGAAGAGGAAGGGAACGCGCTGTTCGGCGCCCGATCGGATTTCGAAGGGTGGAACGACCGAAAAATCCTCGGCTGCCGTTTTCAATTTGAACGAACCCGGAAATACCAATGCATCATGATAGGAAAGTGCCACCTCGCCGCCCGCATGTCCAGCCGCCGAAGTGCCAGCCAAATCAGGATTGTGCGCCCAACGTTCACTTGATGTTTACCGTCACCTCCTCATATACAGCATGGTTAACGGGCTTGCCGCACGGCATTGTCGGTTGGGTGATTCGGACGGGACAAGATGGCACGCATTCTGCTGGCGGAAGACGACGACGACATGCGCCGGTTCCTCGTCAAGGCGCTGGAGCGCGCCGGCTATCAGGTCAGCGATTTCGACAATGGCGCCAGTGCCTATGAGCGGCTGCGCGAGGAACCTTTTTCGCTGCTTTTGACCGACATCGTCATGCCCGAAATGGATGGCATCGAGCTCGCCCGCCGCGCCACCGAGATCGATCCCGACCTCAAGGTGATGTTCATCACCGGCTTCGCAGCCGTCGCGCTGAACCCTGATTCCAAGGCGCCGAAAGACGCCAAGGTACTATCGAAGCCGTTCCACCTGCGCGACCTCGTCAACGAGGTCGAAAAGATGCTGCAGGCCGCCTGACGCTCTTTTGTCGCGTCTTGATCGACTAGAGCCATTCCAGGAAAAGTGTGAGGCGGTTTTCCGTCCGGAATTGCGTCAAAACAAAGAGACAAGCCAGCCATTCTTTCCCTTTTCCCGCTATTGACGTGCCGAACCAAAAATGGTGTATGCGCGGCTTCGGATGGGCGTGTAGCTCAGCGGGAGAGCACTGCATTGACATTGCAGGGGTCACAGGTTCAATCCCTGTCACGCCCACCATCCAGATAATCCTCAATTGGCCGTCGGTATTTTTTCGTCGACTGACGTTCCCGGCCTATACCGGCCTCAGGCCGCGCCGAGGCGCAGATCCCCGGTTTCGACGTGCTCTAGAAACCAGGCATAGGTCTGTTCCAATCCGCTGCGCAGCGAGTAGCGCGGGCGCCAGCCGGTGGCGAACAGGCGCGATACGTCCATCAGCTTGCGCGGCGTGCCGTCCGGCTTCGTCGCATCGAATGTGATCGTCGCATCGGCGCCGGCGACCGACACGATGGTGCGGGCAAGATCGGCAATAGTGATGTCTTCCCCAGAGCCGACATTGATGTGGCTGTCGCCCGAATAATTCTTCAGCAGCCAGACCAGCGCGTCGGCGGCGTCCTCGACATGCAGGAATTCGCGCATCGGCGTGCCCGATCCCCACACCTCCAGGTTCTTGCGGCCGGCGCGCCTGGCCTCGTGCGCCTTGCGCATCAGGGCCGGCACGACATGGCTTGAATTGAGGTCGAAATTGTCGCCCGGGCCGTAGAGATTGGTCGGCATCGCCGAGATGTAGTCGACGCCGTATTGGCGCCGATAGGCCTGGCACAGTTTCAGTCCGGCGATCTTGGCGATCGCATACCATTCGTTGGTGGGTTCGAGCGGCCCGGTCAGCAAGGCGTCCTCGGAGATCGGCTGCGCCGCGAATTTGGGATAGATGCAGGATGAGCCGAGAAACAGCAGCTTCTGCACCTCGTTGCGGAAGGCGCTGTCGATGACATTGTTCTGCATCACGAGATTGTCCTGCAGAAAATCGACGGGAAGCCTGTTGTTGGCCAGGATACCGCCGACCTTGGCCGCCGCCATCACCACTGCAGCCGGCTTGCGGTCGGCCATCCACCGCCGCACGCCGGCCTGGTCGAGAAGATCGAGCTCGGCGCGCGAGGCGGTCAGGACCTCGCAATCCTCGTCGGCCAATCTGCGCAGGATCGCCGAGCCGACCATGCCGCGATGCCCGGCGACGAAAACGCGCTTGCCCTGAAGGTCGAAGGTCATCAGCTTACCCCAATGCAGAACGGCAGCTTTGCCGGCTGGCCGGCGGAGCGCCGGATCGGCTTCTCTGTTGCTGGAGGCATACCGCATACAGATTTGCCCAGACAAGGCAAATCGCAAAGCTACCGAACCTGGCTTTGGATCGGACGCAGCGTTTGCGATCAGACGCCCGCTACCGCGCAGAGGCTTGTCATTCTGGCAATGGCAAGCTCCGGCTCGGCCAGCAATCCTGCCTGGTCGGCAAGGCGAAAGACATCGGCATAGTGACGGATGCCGCGCGCCGATTGCATGCCGCCGATCATCGAGAAATGCTCCTGATGGCCGTTCAGCCATGCCATGAAGACGATGCCGGCCTTGTAGTATTCGGTCGGCGCCTCGAAGATCTTGCGCGACAGCGGCACTGTCGGCGCCATCAGCGCGTCATAGCCTGCGCGGTCGCCGTCGGCCAGCTTTGCCAGCGCCGCATTGGCGACCGGCGCGATCGCATCGAAAATGCCGAGTAGCGCGTGCGAATGTCTGTCGCCGTCGCCGGCGATCAGCTCGGGGTAATTGAAGTCGTCGCCGGTGAACATCACCACGCCCTCGGGCAGCCGGTCCCTGAGGGCAATCTCCTTGCCGGCATCGAGCAGCGAGATCTTTATGCCCTCGACCTTGCCGGCATGGCGTTCGATGATCGCGATCACCGTCTCGAGCGCGGTTTCGAAATCGCTGCTGCCCCAGTAGCCTTTCAGCGCCGGGTCGAACATGTCGCCCAGCCAGTGCAGCATGACCTTGCCGGAGGCCTGGGACAGGATGCGGTCGTAGACGCCGATATAATCGTCGGGGCCTTTGGCGATCGTCGCCAGTGCGCGGCTGGCCATCATGATCGCCTTGCCGCCAAGCCCTTCGATGAAGCCGAGCTGCTCTTCATAGGCCGCGATGACATCGTCGAGCGTACTCGCGGCACCCGGCGCCAGATGGTCGGTGCCGGCGCCTGACGCGAGATCGGCCCCCTCCACGCTGCGCGCCTCGATAATGGAGCGGCGGATCAATTCCCTGGCATTTGCCCAGTCGAAACCCATGCCGCGCTGAGAGGTGTCCATCGCTTCGGCGACGCGAAAGCCGAGCCGCCAAAGATGATGGCGAAACGCCATCGTCTTGTCCCAGTCGACCGCGGGCCTCGACCACGGATCGGTCATGGCGAAGGGATCGGCGACGACATGGGCTGCGGCGTAGGCGATGCGCGAGAACCGCGCGCCGGCCACAGGCTGCACCGGCTGGCCGACAAGCCGGTAGCGGACACGGCCGCCGCCTTCCCCGGGCAAGGTGATGTCCATGGCTCTCTCCCTTCCCAACGCCTAATAAATGGAACGTTCCAATAAATCAAGATACTTTGCCACCCTGCCTTCGTGCAGCTCAATTTGCTGCATCGCAGCAGGTGACAGCCTCACTTGCCGAAGGATTGCGCCCGCTGAGCCGCATTTCTCCCGGGTTCGCAAAAACCCGATTGACTCAAATGCGCCGCAGAGATTAGATCGTTCCAATAAATCGCATAAGAAACCATCGGGAGGACAGATCTGGATGGCCAGCCGGGCCAAGGCAACGATACTCGACATCGCCCGTGAGGCGGGCGTGTCCAAATCGACGGTATCGCTGGTGCTGCAAGGTAGCGGGCTGATACGGCCCGAAACCGCGCTGAAGGTGCGCAAGGCGATCGAGGATGTCGGCTATGTATACAATCGCGGCGCCGCCAATCTGCGCAAGGCCCATTCCAACGTCATCGGCATGGTCATCAACGATCTCACCAATCCGTTTTTCGCCGAACTGGCGGTCGGCATGGAGCGCGTCTTCCAGTCGGCCGGCGTCGTGCCTTTCATCGCCAATACCGCTGAAAACCCGGTGCGCCAGGAAGAGGTTTTGAAATCGCTGATGGAGCAGGGTGTCGCCGGGCTCGTCGTGTCGCCGGCGCGCGGCACCACGCCTGGCGCATTCCGTCGCCTTGAGACCGCAGGCGTTCCGGTCGTCTTCGTCATGCGCCGGCTTCCCGAAAGCCGCATCCCGGTGATCACGCCCGACAATCATCGCGGCGCCTATCTCGCCACCGCCCATCTGATCGGCAAGGGCCATCGCCGGGTGGCCTTCTTCGGCGGCTCATCCGACCTTGTCGTCTATCACGAGCGCCTGGGCGGCTTTCGCGAGGCCTGTGAAGCGCTCGGCATCGCGCCAGCCGACAGGCTGGTCTTTGAGGGCGAAACCAGCCGCAAGGGCGGCATTGCCTGCCTGGAAACCGCGCTCGCCATGGCCGCGCCGCCGACCGCGGCCCTTTGCTTCAACGATGCGGTCGCCTTCGGCGTCTTGCTGGCGCTGCGCAAGCGCGGCCTGGAACCCGGCGCGGACTTTGCCGTCGTCGGCTTCGACGACGTCGCCGAGGCCGAGCACTATATGCCGGCGCTGACCAGCGTCGCGGTGAACACCGCCGGCCTCGGCGAGCGCGCCGCCCACGTCGTGCTGAAGATGATCCAATCGCGCACCACGCGCGCCGAGGATCATATCGGTGCCGTCAACCTGGTGGTCAGGGAAAGCTGCGGCCCCGATCGCAAGGAGCATGGCTGCGCAGGAATGGGGGACGCGGCATGACCGTCAGTTGGGGGCTGATCGGCGCCAGCACGATCGCAAGACAGTTCATGATCGGCGCCATCCGCGCGCAGAAGGACGGCGAGATCGCCGTGGTGATGAGCTCCAGCCCGGAGCGGGCCACTGCCTATGCTCGGGAAAACCGCATTCCGGCGGCGGTCGTGACGCTTGATGAATTGCTCGGCTCCGATATCGACGCCGTCTACATCTCGACCACCAACGAATTGCATCTCGAACAGGCACTCGCCGCCATCCAGGCGGGAAAGCATGTGCTTTGCGAAAAACCACTGGCTTTGACCAGCACCGACGCGCGCAAGATGGTCGCCGCCGCCAGGGCCGCCGGCGTCGTGCTCGGCACCAATCACCATCTGCGCAATGCGGGCTCGCACCGCGCGATGCGCGAAGCGATCGCTGGCGGCCGCATCGGCAGGCCGATCGCCGCGCGCGTCTTCCACTCCGTCTATCTTCCGGAAAACCTGCAGGGCTGGCGCATCACCAGGCCGGACGCCGGCGGCGGCGTGGTGCTCGATATCACCGTCCACGACGCCGACACGCTGCGGTTCGTGCTCGGCGACGATCCGCTCGAGATCTCGGCCTTCACGCAATCGGCCGGCATGGCCGCCGGCGGACTGGAAGACGGCGCCATGTGCCTCTGGCGCTTCAGATCGGGCGTCATCGCCCAGTCGCATGAGGGCTTCACGACAAAATTCGCCGGCACCGGCTTCGAGGTGCATGGCAGCGAAGGCTCGCTGATCGCCAGGGACGTCATGACGCAGAAGCCGATCGGCACGGTTTTGCTGCGCACGGCAAAGGGCGAGGAGGAATTGAGCTTCGACCGCGAAGACCTCTATGCCCGTTCGCTGCGCCAATTCCACGCGGCGATCCGTGGCGAGGGCCAGCCTTCTGCCACCGGCGAGGACGGCGTCTGGTCACTGACCGCAGCCGAGGCGGCATTGCAATCGGCCAGGTCCGGCAACGCCGTTGCCATCGACCCGAAGCTCGGGAGCGAAGCGTGAGCAAGCTCGTTTCAGCGGCTGAGGCTGCCAGCCTGATCAGGGATGGCGTGGTCGTTTCCGTCTCGTCGTCGAGCGGCCTCGGCTGTCCGGACGCGGTGCTGGCCGCCATCGGCCAGCGCTTCGACGCCGAGGGCCATCCCAGGGACATCACGACGCTGCACCCGATCGCCGCCGGTGACATGTACGGCATCAAGGGCATCGATCATCTAGCCAAGCCCGGCCTGTTGAAGCGCACCTTGTGCGGCTCCTATCCGTCCGGGCCGTCATCGTCGGAACCGCCGCATATCTGGAAGATGATCGGCGACAATTCGGTCGCCGCCTACAACGTGCCGTCCGGCATCCTGTTCGACATGCATCGCGAGGCCGCCGCCAAGCGTCCCGGCGTGCTGACCAAGGTCGGGCTCGATACCTTTGCCGACCCGCGCCACCAGGGCTGCGCGATGAATGCCGCCGCCAGCGAGCCGATCGTTTCGGTGCAGCAATTCGACGGCGAGGAGTGGCTCTATTTCCGCTCGATCGTGCCCCAGGTCGCGATCATCCGCGCCACCACCGCCGACGAGCGCGGCAACCTCACCTATGAGCATGAGGGCGCCTATCTCGGCGGCCTCGAACAGGCGCTGGCCGCGCGCAACAATGGCGGCATCGTCATCGCACAGGTCAAGCGCGTCGTCGAGAACGGCACGCTGAAGCCGCACGATGTGCGTGTGCCCGGCGTGCTGGTCGACCATATCGTGGTGGCGCCCGACCAGTTGCAGACGACGCTGACGCCCTACGATCCGGCCATCTCCGGCGAGATCTTCCGGCCGCTGTCGAGCTTCCGCAACGCCGAGATGAACGTCCAGAAGGTGATTGCGCGCCGCGTCGCCATGGAGCTTGCCGACGGCATGGCCGTCAATATCGGCTTCGGCATCTCGGCCAATGTGCCGCGCATCCTGCTCGAGGAAGGCCAGCACGGCAAGGTCACCTGGGTCATCGAACAGGGCGCGGTCGGCGGCGTGCCGCTGCTCGACTTCAAGTTCGGCTGCTCGTCGAACGCCGACGCCTTCATGCCCTCGCCGCACCAGTTCATCTATTTCCAGGCCGGCGGCTTCGACGCCTCGCTGCTATCCTTCCTGCAGATCGACCGCCACGGCTCGGTCAACGTGTCCAGGCTGTCGGCGCGGCCGCATGTCACCGCCGGCGCCGGCGGCTTCGTCGACATCACCGCGCGGGCGAAGAAGATCGTCTTTTCCGGTTTCTTCAATGCCGGCGCCAAGCTGTCGCTGGCCGGTGGCGGCATCCGCATCGACCAGGAGGGCAAGGTCAAGAAAGTCGTCGGCGAGGTCGAGCATATCTCCTTCTCGGGCAAGCGTGCCGTCGCGCAGGGACAGGACATCACCTACGTCACCGAGCGCTGCGTGATGAAGCTGACGCCGGCAGGGCTGATGGTGACCGAGCTGGCGCCGGGCATCGACCTCGAGCGCGATGTTCTGGCGCAGGCCGAGATCCCGCTCGCCGTAGCCAACGATCTCAAAGTGACGCCGGATGCGCTCTACCGGGACCGGCCGATCGGCCTGTCGCTCAACGGTGGCGCCTCGCTTGGAGGCGCTCGTGGCTGAGCGCCTCGTCACCTTTGAAACCGACGGCGCCATCGGCACAATCACGCTGCGCCGGCCGGAGAAATTCAACGCGCTCGACATCCCGATGCTGCGGGCGCTGGAAGCAGCACTCGACGAAGCCGAGGCGGCGGACAGCGTCCGCGTCGTGCTGGTCTGTGGCGAAGGCAAGGGCTTTTGCGCCGGCGGCGACGTCGAGGCGTGGGCAGAAATGAGCGCCGCCGATTTCCAGGTACAATGGGTGCGCTACGGCCATCGCGTCTTCGACCGGCTGGCGCGGCTGCAGCAGCCGACGATCGCCGTTCTTGCCGGCCATGCGCTGGGCGGTGGGCTGGAACTGGCGGCTGCATGCGACCTCCGCGTCGCAGAAACACAGATGAAGCTGGGTTTCCCCGAGACCTCGATCGGTGTCGTTCCCGGCTGGTCCGGCACACAGCGCGCCGTGCGCCGCTTCGGCGCGCAGGCGGTGCGGCGGATGGCGCTCGGCGGCGAAGTGTTTCTGGCGACCGAGGCTCTTGCTCTGGGCATCGTTGATCGGGTGGTGGAGACCGGTCAGGCACGCGTCGAGGCCAAGGCCTGGGGAGAAAAAATCGCCGAGCGCGGGCCGCTGGCGACCGAAGCCGCCAAGCTGATGATTGCCATCGCCGAGGGCGAAGAGAGTGCTGCCGCGACCGAAGCGCTGGCCAGCGGCTTCATCGCGCTGACAAGCGATCTCAGGGCCGGCGTCGAGGCTTTCAAGGCCAAGCGGAAGCCGGCGTTCTCAAGATCTTAGGAACCTGAAACTCACATGAACGCGCCTCTCAACATCGCCATGCCCGCCGAGGCAGCCGCAGCGCCGAAAAGCTACCGGCTGCTGATCGACGGCAAGTTCGTCGACGCCCAGGACGGCCGCACGCTGGAGCGCAGCAGCCCCGGCCACGGCTTCACCGTCTCGCGCTATGCACAGGCCGGCGCGGCGGATGTAGAGGCGGCAGTACAGGCCGCGCACAAGGCCTTCGAGACCGGCCCGTGGCCGCGCATGAAGGCAGCCGAACGCGCCACGATCCTGCTCAAGGCGGCTGACCTGATCGAGGCGCGGCTGGACGAGATTGCCCGGCTCGACGCACTGGAATCCGGCAAGCCGATTGCCCAGGCGCGCGGCGAGATCGGCAGCGCCGTCGATATCTGGCGCTATGCCGCGGCACTTGCGCGGACGCTTCACGGCGAAAGCTACGCCAATCTCGGCGATGCCATGCTCGGCGTCGTGTTGCGCGAACCGATCGGCGTCGTCTCGATCATCACGCCGTGGAATTTCCCCTTCCTGATCGTCAGCCAGAAACTGCCCTTCGCGCTCGCCGCCGGCTGCACGGCGGTGGTCAAGCCGAGCGAGATGACCTCGGCCTCGACCTTTGTTCTCGGCGAGATCCTGATGCAGGCCGGCCTGCCGGACGGCGTCGTTAACATCCTTGCCGGGCTGGGCGCCGATGTCGGCGCACCGATGGTCAGCCATCCGCTGGTCGAGATGGTGTCGTTCACCGGCTCCACCCGCGTCGGCAAGATGACCATGGCGTCTGCCGCCAACTCGCTGAAGAAAGTCTCGATGGAGCTCGGCGGCAAGAACGGCCAGATCGTCTTTCCCGATGCCGACCTCGAGGCGGCCGCCGACGCGGCGGTATTCGGCGGCTTCTTCAATGCCGGCGAGTGCTGCAATGCCGGCAGCCGGCTAATCGTTCATGAGGCGATCGCCGACGAGTTCCTCGGAGCCGTGAAGGCACTCACCGCCAAGGTGGTTGTCGGCGACCCGCTCGACGACCGCACCAAGGTCGGCGCGATGATCTCCGCCGACCATGTGGCCAAGGTCACCGGCTACGTGACGGCCGCGGAAAACGACGGCAGCCGGATATATTGCGGCGGCAAGCAGCTTGCTTCGAGCGGCGGCCAGTATCTTGATCCGACCATCGTTGGCGACGTCACCGAAGACATGGCCATTGCGCGCGAGGAAGTGTTCGGTCCGGTGCTCTCGGTGCTGACTTTTGGATCGATTGAAAGGGCGTTGCACATCGCCAACAACACGCCCTATGGTCTGTCGGCGGGCGTGTGGAGCGCCAGCATCGATACCTGCATGTCGGTGGCGCGGAATGTGCGTTCGGGAACCGTTTGGGTGAATACGTTCATGGAGGGTTATCCCGAGCTGCCTTTCGGCGGCTACAAGCAGTCCGGTCTTGGACGCGAACTCGGCAAGCGCGCCGTCGAGGATTATACAGAAGAAAAGACAATCCAGTTTCATCGCGGCCAGCGCACCGGATGGTGGGTCGGCTGAGTTGGGAAGAACCCGGTGGGCATCCGCCGGTCGTGCAAGTTCAACAAGGGAGGAAGTACATGTTGCGCAAACTGCTTATCGGGACGGCTCTCGCATCGGGCGTTGCGTTCGCGGCCCATGCCGAGGACGTCAAGGAAGTCCAGATGCTGCATTGGTGGACGTCGGGCGGCGAAGCTGCCGCGCTGAACGTGCTCAAGCAGGATCTGGCCAAGGAAGGCTTTGCCTGGAAGGACGTGCCGGTGGCCGGCGGCGGCGGCGACGCCGCCATGACCGCGCTGAAGGCGATGGTGGCAGCCGGCAACTACCCGACCGCCTCGCAAATGCTTGGCTATACCGTGCTCGACTACGCCGCGGCCGGCGTTATGGGCGACCTGACCGAGACGGCGAAGAAGGAAGGCTGGGACAAGTCCGTTCCGACGGCCTTGCAGAAATTTGCAGTCTATGACGGCAAGTGGGTCGCGGCCCCGGTCAACGTCCACTCGGTCAACTGGCTGTGGATCAACAAGGCGGTGATGGACAAGATCGGCGGCACCGAGCCCAAGACCTTCGACGACTTCATCGCGCTGCTCGACAAGGCCAAGGCGGCGGGCGTCATCCCGCTGGCGCTGGGCGGCCAGAACTGGCAGGAAGCCACCATGTTCGACTCGGTCGTGCTGTCGACCGGCGGGCCCGAGTTCTACAAGAAGGCCTTCAACGACCTCGACGAGGAGTCGCTGAAGTCCGATACGATGAAGAAGTCGTTCGACAACCTCGCCAAGCTCGTCACCTATGTCGACCCGAACTTCTCGGGCCGGGACTGGAACCTCGCCACCGCCATGGTCATCAAGGGCGATGCCCTGGTGCAGGTCATGGGCGACTGGGCCAAGGGCGAATTCAACGCCGCCAAGAAGGTCCCGGGCACCGACTTCCTGTGCTACCGCTTCCCCGGCACCGAGGGCAGTGTCGTCTACAACTCCGACATGTTCGGCATGTTCAACGTGCCGGAGGACCGCAAAGCCGCCCAGATCGCTCTGGCCACCGCCACGCTGTCGAAGAGCTTCCAGTCGGCCTTCAACGTCGTCAAGGGCTCTGTTCCGGCCCGCACCGACGTGCCGGATACCGATTTCGACGCTTGCGGCAAGAAGGGCATAGCCGACCTGAAGGCCGCCAATGAAGGCGGCACGCTATTCGGTTCGCTGGCGCAGGGCTATGGCGCGCCTCCGGCGGTTGCCAACGCCTACAAGGATGTCGTCTCGAAGTTCGTCCACGGCCAGATCAAGACCTCGGACGAGGCCGTGACCCAACTGGTCAGCGCGATCGAAGACGCCAAGTAAGGCACCCGCCAATGTGAATGATCTCCCCGGCGCAAGCCGGGGAGATCTCCTGCGGCGAGGTTTTGCGGTTGCGCCGAACGGCACGCTTCGTGCCGCAGAGGCCGCGACGACAGAATTCCGGACCCGCGAGACGGAATGGACAGATGAGCACAGTTGCTGAAACCAGTATCACGCTGACGCCGGAGCACGATGCTCGTCCGGGTGCCTCGGTGCGCTCGCGCCTTCAGGACGCGCTGCCGAAGCTCGTTCTGGCGCCGAGCTTCGCCGCCACCGTCGTCTTCGTCTACGGCTTCATCCTGTGGACGATCTATCTGTCCTTCACCAATTCCAAGACCTTTCCGTCCTATGCCATCACCGGGCCACGCGCCTATCAGCGGCTATGGCGCTGGACTTTCGAAAGCGATCCGCCGTCCTCCTGGTACACATCGATCACCAATATGGGGATTTTCGGCTTCCTCTACATTTCCATCTGCCTGGCGCTCGGCCTGTTGCTGGCGATCCTGCTCGACCAGAAGATCCGCGGCGAAGGTGTGCTGCGGCCGATCTATCTCTACCCGATGGCACTGTCCTTCATCGTCACCGGCGTTGCCTGGAAATGGTTTCTCGACCCCGGCCTCGGCCTTGAGCAGACGCTGCACCAATGGGGCTGGACGAGCTTCCATTTCGACTGGATCAAGAACAAGGATTTTGTCATCTACACGGTGGTCATCGCCGGCGTCTGGCAGGCGTCGGGCTTCATCATGGCGATGTTCCTGGCCGGCCTGCGTGGCATCGACGGCGAGATACTGAAGGCGGCGCAGATCGACGGCGCCACCACGTTCCAGCTCTACCGTCGCATCGTCATCCCCATGCTGCGGCCGATCTTCCTTTCGGCTTTGATCGTGCTCGCGCACCTCGCCATCAAATCCTACGATCTGGTCGTCGCGCTGACCAGCGGCGGGCCGGGCGGCTCGGCCTGGCTGCCGTCCAATTTCATGTATGAGTACACCTTCAAGCGCAACGAGATGGCCGTCGGCTCGGCCAGCGCCGTGATCATGCTGATGACCATCACCGCCATCATCGTTCCCTATCTCTATTCCGAGCTTCGGGAGAAGCCGCGATGAGCGCCATAGCCACTCCTGCCCGCCAGAGCACTGGGGGTATCAGCGCCAGGACGGTCAACCGTATCGTCATTTACGGGCTGCTGGCGCTGTTCGCGCTGTTCTACCTGATGCCGCTGTTCGTCATGCTGGTGACCTCGTTCAAGACCATGGACGAGATACAGAACGGCAACATGCTGGCGCTGCCGCAGGAGCCGACCTTCGCGCCCTGGATAAGGGCGTGGAGCGAAGTCTGCTCGGGTCTCACCTGCGTCGGCATGAAGGGCTATTTCTGGAACTCGATCAAAATGGTGGTTCCGGCCGTCGTCATCTCGACCCTGCTCGGCGCACTAAACGGCTATGTGCTGACGAAGTGGCGCTTCCGCGGGGCGACGCTGGTGTTCGGGCTGATGCTGTTTGCCTGCTTCATCCCGTTCCAGTCGGTCCTCTTGCCGATGGCAACGATCCTCGGCAGCCTAGGCCGGTTCGGCGTCAAGCTGCAGAACGCGACCGGCCTCACCTTCGGCTTCGGCAATCCGACGGTGAACCTGGTGTTCGTTCACGTCGTCTACGGCATCGGCTTCACCACCCTGTTCTTCCGCAATTATTACGAAGCGTTTCCGAACGAATTGGTGAAGGCCGCGCAGATCGACGGCGCCAGCTTCTTCCAGATCTTCCGGCGCATCATGCTGCCCAATTCGCTGCCGATCATCGTGGTGACGGTGATCTACCAGTTCACCAACATCTGGAACGACTTCCTCTTCGCCTCAGCCTATGCCGGCTCAGGCGACGTGATGCCGATGACGGTGGCGCTGAACAACGTCGTCAACACCTCGACCGGCGTCGTCGAATACAACGTCAACATGGCGGCGGCGATGATCGCTGCGCTGCCGACGCTCCTCGTCTATGTGCTCGCCGGCCGCTATTTCGTGCGCGGCCTGATGGCCGGCGCCGTCAAAGGATAATCGCATGGCTTTTCTGGAAATTGACGGGCTGAAGAAGCGTTTCGGAGCGGTCGAGATTCTGAAAGGCATCGACCTCGACCTGGAAAAGGGCGGCTTCCTCGTGCTGGTCGGGCCTTCCGGTTGCGGCAAGTCCACGCTGCTCAACACCATTGCCGGCCTGGAAACCATCACCGAAGGCGAAATCCGCGTCGACGGACGCACGATCAACGATCTCCACCCCTCCAAGCGCGACATCGCCATGGTCTTCCAGAGCTACGCGCTCTATCCGAACATGACGGTGGCCGGCAATATCGCCTTTGGCATGGAGATGCGCGGCGTGCCGGCCGGCGAGCGCCAGAAGGCCATCGACAAGGTGGCGAAAGTCCTGCAGATCGGCCATTTGCTGAAGCGCAAGCCAAGCCAGCTTTCCGGCGGCCAGCGCCAGCGCGTCGCCATGGGCCGGGCGCTGGTGCGCGATCCAAAGCTGTTCCTGTTCGATGAGCCTTTGTCCAACCTCGACGCCAAGCTGCGTGTCGACATGCGCATCGAGATAAAGCGCCTGCACGCCACCACCGGCACCACGATCGTCTATGTCACCCACGACCAGATCGAGGCGATGACGCTGGCCACCAAGATCGCGGTGATGCGCGACGGCGAGGTGCAGCAGTTCGGTACGCCGGCCGAAATCTATAACAATCCGGTCAACCTGTTTGTTGCCGACTTCATGGGCTCGCCGGCGATGAACCTGATCCCGGCGACGATCGGCAGCAACGGCAGCGGCTTCTCCGTCGTCATGGAGCGCGAGGCGCGCCAGCCGATCTCGCTGCCGCTGGGCAATGCGCCGGCCGGCCTGTCGGCATTCCAGGGCAAACCGATCATCTTCGGCGTTCGCCCGGAAGCACTGACCGATCCCGAGGGCGCCGAACGCAACGCCTCGAACATCGCCCGCGCCGACTGTCACATCGAGGTCATCGAGCCGGCCGGCTCGGATACGTTCGCGGTCACCAATCTCGGCGGCAAGGCGGTGGTGGCGCGGCTGCGCGCCGATGCCAACATCCAGCCCGGCACGGTCACGCCGCTCGCCTTCAACCTGACCAAGGCGGTGTTCTTCGATCCGGCGACCGAGAAACGCATCGTCTGACGGCCATGACAAATCCCGACATCGTCATCATCGGCTCCGGCATAGGCGGCGCCACGATCGCCTCCGGCCTTGCCGGCAGTGGCGCCTCGATCCTGATGCTGGAGCGCGGCGAACCACTGCCGGCAACCCCGCACGCACGCGACACGCGAGCTATCTTCGTCGATGGTCACTACCGGCCGAAGGAGATGTGGCTCGAGGCCGGGGGAGCGCCTTTCAACCCGGGAAATTACTACTATGTCGGCGGCAATTCGAAATTCTACGGCGCCGTGCTGATCCGCTACCGCAGGCAAGACTTTTCGGAGATGGAGCACTATGGCGGCATCTCGCCGGCCTGGCCGTTTTCCTATGACGAATTCGAACCCTGGTATTCCACGGCCGAGCAGCTTTTCCGCGTGCGCGGTGCGCTCGGCGAAGACCCGACCGAGCCGTTCCACTCGATACCCTACCCTTTCGGGCCGGTACCCGACGAGCCGCCGATCGCGCGCGCCCGCGCCGAGCTCAGGAGCCTGGGTCTGCACCCGGCATCGCTGCCGCTCGGCGTCGACATCGAAGCCTGGCTGAAAGACGGCAGCACGCCGTGGGACGCGTTTCCCAACACCGGTGCCGGCAAGGTCGACGCCCAAACGGGGCCGCTGGCGTCGGCCCTTGCCGACCAGAACATCAAGCTCGAGACCGGCGCCCATGTCGAACATCTCGAGGCATCGCCGGACGCGAGGACAATCGCCGCCGTCCATTATCGACAGAACGGTACGCTGAAGAAAGTCGCGCCGAAGCTGGTCATCCTATCGGCCGGCGCGGTCAATTCCGCCGCCATCCTGCTGCGCTCGCCCACCCCTGAGGGCAAAGGCGGTGGCAAAGGCCTGGCCAACCGCTCCGACCAGGTCGGCCGCAACTTCATGAACCACAATTCGAGCGCCATGCTGGCGATCGATCCACGCCGCCGGAACAAATCCGTCTACCAGAAGACGCTGATGCTGAACGATTATTATCTATCCGACGGCAAGGGCGGCAAGCCGCTCGGCAATGTCCAGCTCCTCGGCAAGATCGACGGCAACATCCTCAAGGCCAATGTCAGGCGCGCGCCCAAATTCGCGCTCGATTTCATGGCCGGCCACGCCGTCGACTGGTATCTGATGTGCGAGGACCTGCCCGATCCCGAGAGCCGCATCATGGTCGACGGCAAGGACATCGTCATGCAGTGGCGGCGCTCCAACATGCAGTCGCTCGACGGGCTGACCAAGGTGATGCGCGAGAATTTCCGCGCCTGCGGCTATCCGATCGTGCTGTCGCGACCGTTCGACAAGCGCACGCCCTCGCATCAGTGCGGCACGGTGAAGATGGGCAACGATCCAGCGACCTCGCCGCTGGATCCGTTCTGCCGCTCCTTCGACCACAGCAATTTGTTCGTCGTCGACGCCGGCTTCCTGCCGAATTCGGCCGCCGTCAATCCGGCGCTATCGATCGCGGCACAGGCGCTGCGCGTCGCCGATCATATCCGCAAGACGGAGCTTGCAACATGAGCCGCCCGGCAGCGATCGTCACCGGCGGCACGCGCGGCATCGGCCTTGCCTGCGCCAAAGCGCTCGCAGATTCCGGCTTCGACATCCTCGTCGCCGACCTTGCCGACGAAGCCGCCGACGGGCTCGCCGCCGACATTACAGCGCGCGGCGCGGCATTCGCATACCATCGCTGCGACATCGCCGATCTCGGTGGCCATGCGGCACTTATCGATGCTGCATTGAATGCCTTCGGCCGCATCGACTGCCTGGTCAACAATGCCGGCATCGGCGCCGTCCTGCGCGGCGACCTGCTCGAGCTCAAGCCGGAAAATTTCGACCGGGTGCTCGGCATCAATCTGCGCGGCACCGTATTCCTCAGCCAGGCCGTTGCCAAAGCGATGCTCGGCCTGCCGAGCGATGGTGCGAGATCGATCATCACCATCACCTCGGTCAGCGCCGCCATGGCTTCGCCGGAACGTGCCGATTACTGCATCTCCAAGGCTGGGCTTTCGATGTGGGTGAAGAACCTGGCGCTGCGGCTTGCCAGCGAAAACATAGCCGTGTTCGAGGTGCGCCCGGGCATCATCCGCACCGACATGACCGCCGGTGTCACCGCCAAATATGACGGGATGATCGACGGCGGGCTGGTGCCGGCAATGCGCTGGGGCGAGAGCGAAGATATCGGTGCCGCCGTGGCGGCGCTCGCCGGTGGCAAGCTCGGCTTTTCGACCGGCTCCGTCATCAATGTCGACGGCGCGCTGTCGGTGCCGAGGTTATGAACAGGTGACGCCATGATCGACTACATCCCATGACCGACTACATAATCGTCGGCGCCGGCCCGGCCGGCTGCGTACTCGCCAACCGGCTGAGCGAAGATCCATCGCATCAGGTGCTGCTGCTCGAAGCCGGCGGCAAGGACTGGCATCCGCTGATCCATATGCCGGCGGGTTTTGCCAAGATGACCAAGGGCATCGCCGCCTGGGGCTGGTCGACAGTGCCGCAAAAGCACATGAACAACCGCGTCTTCCGATACACGCAGGCCAAGGTGATCGGCGGCGGCTCGTCGATCAACGCCCAGATCTACACGCGCGGCAATGCCCGCGACTACGACGCCTGGGAGAAGGAGGAAGGCCTTGCCGGCTGGGGCTATCGCGACGTGCTGCCCTATTTCAAACGCGCCGAGAACAACCAGCGCTACGCCAACGATTTTCACGGCGACCAGGGCCCGCTCGGCGTGTCGAACCCGATCGCGCCGCTGCCGATCTGCGAGGCCTATTTCCGTGCCGGACAAGAGATGGGCATTCCCTTCAATCCCGACTTCAACGGCACCAGCCAGGAGGGCGTCGGCTATTACCAATTGACACAGAAGGACGCCAAGCGCTCCTCCGCCTCGGTCGCCTATCTCCGGCCGATCCGCGAGCGCAAGAATCTCACCGTCAGGACCGGCGTTCTGGTGACGCGCATCGTCGTCGACAAGGGCCGCGCCGCAGGCGTCGAGATCGTCGACAGGCCGGGCGGCCAGCCAACGATCCTGCGCGCCGAACGCGAGGTGATCGTCTCGTCCGGCGCCATCGGCTCGCCGAAGCTTCTGATGCAGTCGGGCATCGGCCCGGCCGACCATCTGAAGGCGATCGGAGTGACACCGGTGCATGATTTGCCTGGCGTCGGCTCCAACCTGCAGGATCATCTCGATCTGTTCGTCATCGCCGAATGCACCGGCGACCACACCTACGACAACTACGCCAAGCTGCATTGGACGGCTTGGGCCGGCCTGCAATATCTGCTCCTGAAGAAAGGCCCCGTCGCCTCCAGCCTGTTCGAGACCGGCGGCTTCTGGTACGCCGATCCAACTGCCGCATCTCCCGATATCCAGCTGCATCTCGGCCTCGGCTCCGGCATCGAGGCCGGCGTCGAGAAGCTGAACAATCCGGGCGTGACATTGAACTCGGCCTTCCTGCGCCCGCGCTCTCGCGGCACGGTGCGGCTGAACAGTGCCGACCCGGCCGACCGCCCGCTGATCGATCCGAACTATTGGGCCGATCCGTATGACCGCGACATGTCGATCAAGGGGCTGAGGCTGGCGCGCGAGATCATGCGGCAGAAGGCGCTGCGGCCCTATGTACTGCGCGAGGTACAGCCGGGACCCGACCTGCAGAGCGGCGACGAACTATTCGACTACGCCTGCCGCAGTTCCAAGACCGACCACCACCCGGTCGGCACCTGCCGCATGGGCCGCGATGCGATGAGTGTGGTGGCGCCCGATCTCAGGCTGCGTGGCATCGAGGGCCTGCGCGTCTGCGACGCCTCGGTGATGCCGCGCATCCCCTCCTCCAACACCAACGCGCCGACGATCATGGTCGGCGAAAAGGGCGCCGATCTGATCCTTGGCCGCGAGCCGCTGCCGCCGGCGGTGTTTTCCACCAACCGAGCGGCATGAGGGACAAGGAATGATCAGGCACTGTGTCTTCGTCAGATTCCGCAACAATGTCGCCAGCGCCGAGCGCGCGGCAATCCATGCTGATCTCGAAGCTTGCGGGCGGTGATCGACGGAATGGGCAAGGTCGAATTCAGTGCCAATGCCAGCCCGGAACCCTTCGCCCGCGGCTTCACGCACGGCTTCACCATCGACTTTCGCGACGCCGCGGCACGCGATGCCTATCTCGAGCATGAAGCGCATCAGCGCGCCGGCGCAAGACTGGTCGCGGCGCTCGAAGGCGGCACCGACAGGCTGATGGTGTTCGACCTGGAGATCGCGTGACTATCCCATCCTCAGCGCAACGACGCCGGCGACTATGCTAAGCACCGCGGCACCTCGCCATGCCGTCATCTTCTCGCCGAGCGCGAACACCGAGATCATCATGGCGAACAGGATCGATGTTTCGCGCAGCGACGCCACCGAGGCGATCGGCGCCTTGGTCATCGCCCACATCACGATCCAGTAGGCGCCGCCGCTGAGCACGCCGGTATAGATTCCTGCCTTCCAGTCGCGCGCCAGCACCGGCAGCGCCTGTGGGCCGCGAAAGACTACGCACAGCACCAGCGCCCACAGCGCATCGCAGACGAACAGCCAGGCCGCATAGCTCGATGCGGTGGCGGCCAGCCGCGCGCCGCTGCCGTCGGACAGCGTATAGCTGGCGATGAAGATCGATGTGCCCAGCGCGAAGCCGACGGCGCGCAGGTTCAATTTCTCCAGATGCGCGCCGCCGCGAAACGACAGCACCAGCGTGCCCGCCGACAACAAGAGGATGCCGACGATGGCGAGCGGCGCCGGCATCTCGGCAACGACGACAATGCCCCCCAAAGCGGCCAGCAACGGCGCGGTGCCGCGCGCCAGAGGATAGGTCTGGGCGAAATCGCCGGCCTTGTAGGCGCCGATCAGGAACGTCCTGTAGCCCATGTGGAAAACAACCGAGGCGAGGATGTACGGCCACACTTCCGGCTTCGGCACCTCGACAAAGGGCAACGTCACCAGCGCCGCGGCACCCATGCCGAGCGTCATCAGCGTGATCGACAGGAAACGGTCGAGATGGACCTTGACCAGCGCGTTCCAGATCGCATGCATGGAAGCGGCGGCGAGCACCGCGAAAAAGACAAACAGGCTCATCGGCGGTTCATCCGCCGCCCGTTCCGATGGCGATCGGCGTCTCCAGGTCGATATCCACCCAGAGCGGAAAATGGTCGGAGGCGATTTGGCCGATTTCGGCACTGAGCGAGCGCACGCGCCCCGCAAACATGCCGCCGACGAAGCAATGGTCGAGCCGGCGCTTTGCGATCCTACCGTCGATGGTCTTCACATGGGTGTGGAAATCCGCTGTCGGTTCCATTGAGACGGCGACGGCATCGACAAAACCGTCGAGATAGGCGGCACCGCGATGATAGGGCGCGCTGCCGACAATGCGCCGGTACTCGGCGCTATCCGGCTCCATGTTGAAGTCGCCCAACCAGATCGCCGCTACGGGGTTTTCTGGCTCCTGTTCGCCATTGCTCCAGTTGCGCGCCGGCTCGTCATCGGCGCCGCTCCACGGGCCGCCCTCGGAGGGCGCACGGCGATGCTCGGCGAGCAAATAGTCGATCTGCTCCATCCGCTCCTCGGCCGCGATATGCGCCAGATGCAACGACAGCACCCGCACCGGACCGGCGGGGGTGCGGACCATGCATTCGAGTGCGGCGTTGCGGGTATTGAGCGGACGAAGCGTGCGCCTGAGCGACAGCGTGTGCAGCCGCGACCAGACGATCGGCAGCTTCGACAGAACCATGGTGCCGAATTGCCGCCGCCGGTTGACGATGCGGCCGTCACGCCGTTGGCTGGCATCCATGTCGAAGGCCGGGCCATAGACCCAATAATAGTCGGGCAGCAATCGCGAAAGAAGTTCCGGCTGGTCGTCCTCGTTGCTGCGCCGCCAGTGCCGTTCCACTTCCTGCAAGGCGATGATGTCGGCGCCGGCCACGATCTTGGCGCAGCGCGCCAGATCGTAGCGGCCGTCGCTGCCGAAGCCGTACTGGATGTTATAGCTGACCAGCTTCACTGCTTATCCGGCTCAATTTCTTGCTGGCAGTAGCCGTTCGCTGGATTGGTTGCAATGTGCAGCCGAACAGAGGCAGCTTGGGCCAGATGCTAATGCTTGTCGCCCAAAAGTGCGCAGCGGTTTTGGGCGACAAGCATAAAGACAAAAACTTAAAGCGCGTCGCAAGAGGCTGTTCAATCGCGACGCGCTTTAAGTGGTTAGCGGCTGGAACCGACCGGGCGGGGATGCTGCCAGTTCCGACCAGTCGATCTCTTCCTCGAGGCGGTGGTAGGCTTCGTCGCCGATCGTTCCGTCGATGCGCAGGCGCTCCAGCGCATCGCGCTGGCTCTTGATGGCATATAGACGCAATCTGTCATACTCGGTCGCCGCCTGGGCATCCTCCGGGTTTTCGGCGATGGCGCGCTGGGCGGCATATTGCTCTCGCACCGCCCCTGCCGCGCTCGATGTCTTGCCGCTGAGCACGTCCAGCGCCGCCTGCATGATGGCGACGCGCGCCTGCGCCACCTCCCGGTCGACCGTCCGGTCGAGGTCGAGATTGAGCAGAAGCAGCAACGGTTTCAGGCTGACGCCTTGCAGCACCAATGTGCCGAGCACGACCGTGAAAGCGGCGAGCACGATCGGATCACGGCCCGGAAAGTCGGCCGGCAGGGCGAAGGCTGCCGCAAGCGTCACCAGGCCGCGCATGCCGCACCAGCCGATGAGCACGCCGCCGCGGAATGTCGGTGCGTCCTTCCGCCTGTCTTCGTCGCCCAGACGTGCCAGCCCTCTGAGGATCGCGCCGCAGCCCAGCACCCAGACGAGCCGCGATACGATGACGACGGCCAGTACAGCCAGGGCAAAGACGAATGCCTCGCTTTGGCCTTGCTCGGCAAGTCGGCCCACGATCGATCGCGCTTGCAGGCCCATCAGAACGAAGGCCAGAACATTGAGCACGAACACCGCCGTCTCCCAGACCGAGTAGGAGCTGACACGATTCCTTGCCGGCATGCGGCGCGGCGACGTACGTGCGATCGTCATGGCATAGACGACGATCGTGATGATGGCGGAAAGCCCTATCCTGTCGGCCAGGATCCAGACGCCGAAGGTTGAGGCGAATTGCACCACGGTGCCGCTCGCCGGGTCGTCGATGCGGCCGAGTATGGCGAGAGACAACCGGCCGAGCACATAGCCTGCGGCAAGGCTGCCGACCGTCGACAGCAGGATCATTGGTACGGCACTGCTCAACAGGATGGAGCCGGCGGCTGCGGAAACCGACATCCTGTAGATCAGCAGCGCCGTGGCGTCGTTGAGCAGGCTCTCGCCTTCCAGGATGGCGGTGATGCGGTGCGGCACCTTGAACTGTCCGAGCACGGCCGCGGCTGCCACGGCATCGGGCGGCGCCACGATCGCGCCAAGCGCTATGGCGGCGGCGATGGGCAGGCCTGCCATCGTCCAGCCGACCAGCGCGACCGTCACCGTGGTGAAGATGACGGCGCCAAGCGCCAGCAGGATGAGCGAAACCTTGTAGCGGTTGAGATCGCGCAGCGACGTGTCATAGGCCGCGTCGAGCAGAACCGGCGCGATGAACAGAGCGAGCGCCAGCTCCGGGTCAATCTCGATGGTCGGTGCAAACGGCAGGAAAGCGATGCCGGCGCCGGCCAGCGCCAGCAATGACGGATAGGGAATCTGCAGACGCCGCGACAGCGCGGTCAGGGCGACCGCGATGAGAAGCAGGACAAGGGTGAGTTCAAAAAGCGCCATGCCTTATCGTAGCGGTGAAGCCGGGCGATTGGCACTGCAAAAACGGCCACGGCTTTGGCTGCTGGTGAATGGTGAATGGTGAATGGTGAATGGTGAATGGTGAATGGTTGCTTGCAGGGTAATTTCGGCGCGTAAAGTGCCCTCTTACTATTCACCATTCACTATTTCACTCTTCCCTAATGCAGCACCAGCATGTCGCCCGACGAGAACGAGATCTCGGCCTTTTCGCCGACGGCCGGCGGCGGCGTGGCCGGGCTGTTGAACGTGTCGAGCGAGACCGTGCTGCCGCCGATGCCGACGCGCACCCGGATGACCGAGCCGAGGAAATGCACCTCGGCGATTTCGCCCGAAAGGCTTGAATCGCGGCCGGGCTGGCGGCCGAGCGAGATCGCCTCGGGCCGCAGCGCCAGCGACAGCGTGTCGCCAGACTTCGAGCCGTTGAGCTTGCCCTTGAGCGAGACCTCTTGCGAGTTGACGCGCACCTTGCCCGATGCCGCGTCGGTGACCGTGCCTTCGAGCACGTTCAGCGTGCCGACGAAATTGGCGACGAATTTGGTTGCCGGCCGGTTGTAGATCTCGAACGGCGTGCCGACTTGCTCGGCCTTGCCGCCATACATGACAGCAATGCGGTCGGAGATCGACAGCGCCTCTTCCTGGTCGTGGGTGACGAAGATGGTGGTGATGCCGAGCTTCTTCTGGATCGAGCGGATTTCCTCGCGCAGCGACACGCGCACCTTGGCGTCGAGCGCCGACAGCGGCTCGTCGAGCAGCAGCAGTTTCGGCTTGGGCGCAATCGCCCGCGCCAGCGCGATGCGCTGCTGCTGGCCCCCGGAAAGCTGGTAGGGATAGCGGTCGCCCATCTGCGGCAGCTTGATAATGTCGAGCATTTCGGCAACGCGCCTGTCGGCATCGGCCTTCGGCATACCGGCGACCTTCAGCCCGAAGCCGATATTCTGCGCCACGGTGAGGTTCGGAAACAGCGCATAGGCCTGGAACACCATGCCGACATTGCGCTGGTTGGGCTTCAGCCTTGTAATGTCCTTGCCGGCCACGACGATCTTGCCGGCGGATGGTTCCTCGAAGCCGGCGACCATGCGCAGCACCGTCGTCTTGCCGCAGCCCGACGGGCCAAGGAAGGAGACGAATTCACCCGGCTCGACATCGAGGTTGAAATCCTGCACCACGGTGGTGGCGCCGAAGGATTTTCGCACATGCTGGATTGAGAGGAATGGCTCGGTCATGGCTTTTTCCTTCGGCTTTCGATCAGTTTGGTCGGTTCGCCGATCGCGGCGCGAAGCGCGACAGGATCTGGATCAGCGACATGCAGCCCCAGGTGATGGCGAAGGCGATGATGGCAAGCGCCGCCGGCTCATAGGCGCGGTTGGCGCCGACGTTCTGCAGATAGGGTCCGAAGGCAGGCCGGTTGAGCAGGCTGGCCATGGTGAATTCACCGATGACGATCGCAAAGGTCAGGAAGGCGCCGGACAGCACCGCGATCAGCACGTTGGGCAGGATGACCCGGGTGATGATCGTGCCCCAGCCGGCGCCGAGAATCTGCGCCGCCTCGGTCAGTGTCCGCACGTCGATAGTGCGAAGCCCGGTGTCGACGGCGCGATACATATAGGGCAGCGCCAGTGTCGCATAACCGATGACCAGCAAGGCATTGGCTCCTGTCTCGCTGGCCAGGAACGGCAGCGGTGAGTTCGACCCGTACATTCTGATGTAGCCGAAGACGATGACGATGGCGGGAATGACCAGCGGCAGCAGCGTGATGAACTCGACGACGGGCCTGAGCTGAGGCAGCCGCAGGCGAATCCAGTACGCCGCCGGCACCACCACCAGCACGCCGAGGACGATGGTGAAGATGGCGGCGACCACCGAATAGATGAAGGTCGCCTGGAAGTGGGGATCGCCGAGCACGACCTGATAGGCATCGAACGAATAGGCGCCGCGCCGCATGCGCATGGAAAATTCCACGGTCGCGATAAGCGGAATGAAGAAATAGGCCGCGCCCAGCGCGAAGACGATCCAGGCCCAGAATCTGCCGCTCTTCATTTAAGCCACCTTTCCGAGCGCGTCCGGAACCAGATGTAGAAGACATTGGCCAGCCCGGTGATCACGATCATGCCGAAAGCGATGGCGTAGCCGAGATGGGCATTGTGCAGCACGTCACCGCGGATCTGCGCGTAGAGCAGGATAGGGACGATGTTAAGCGAGGAGCCGGTCAGAGCGTAAGCGGTGGCGATGGCACCGAAGGCGTTGGCGAATAAGAGGATGACGGTGCCGAGGAAGCTTGGCCAGATCACCGGAATGACGACCATGCGCCAGAACTGCGCCTGGGTCGCGCCAAGCGTTGCCGCCGCTTCGCCCCATTCCTTCTTCAGCCCGTCGATCGCCGGCACGATGATCACCACCATCAGCGGGATCTGGAAATAGACATAGGTCAGCGTCAGGCCCCAGAACGACAGGATGTTGAAACCATGGGCATAAATGTTGAAGCCGACCAAGACGTTGAGCAGCACCGTGGCGAGCCCGAGCCGGCCGAGCGTCGCGAGAAAGGCGAAGGCCAGCGGCACGCCGGCAAAATTGGAGGCCACGCCGGAGAAGGTCAGTGTCGCCGAGCGTATCCACTCCGGCAGCCCGCCGCGCACGATGGCGATGGCAATGGCAAGCCCCGCGAAAGCACCGATCAGCGACGAGGCGAGGCTGACCTTGATCGAGATCCAGTAGGCGGCGACGATCGACGGCTGCGCCAAGGCCACTATGTTCTCGAAGGTGAATTCACCGGCATCGTTCCGGAATGCGCCCAGCATCAGATAGAGCGTCGGCAAGATCAGGAACATGACGGCGAAGATGAAGAAAGGCGCAACGCCAAGCCATTGCGTCGGCAGCCTCATGCTGCGGGCGTCGGCAGGAGGCGCGGTCTTCCCGGCAACAGCGTGATCGGACAACGAGATATCGGTCATGCGCCGGCTACCGTCCTGGAGGTATGCCGGGCGGCGATTGAAGCCGCCCGGCTGGTCTCAAGTCTTACTTGACGTTGGCGCCGACGACGGCATCCCAGTTCTTGGTGATGGCTTCCTTGGCCTTGCCCTGCTCGTCGAGCGTCGGGAACACCGCGGCTGCATAGGATTCGGCCGGCGGCAGCTTGGCCATCACGTCAGCCGGGAGCTTGCCGTTCTTGGCGAGGTCGTTGAAGCGGATCGGGTGACAATAGCCCTTCAGCCAGCCGATCTGGCCTTCGTCGGAATAGAGATATTCCAGCCATAGCTTGGCAGCATTCGGGTGCGGCGCGTAGGCGCTGATCGCCTGGACATAGACGCCGGCGACGACGCCGGTCTTCGGCACGACGACGTCGACCGGCGGATTGCCCTTCAGCGTATCGCGGCCGGCAAGCGCGTTATAATCCCAGGTCACCAGGATCGGCGTCTGGCCTTGGGCAAGCGTCGCGGGCTTGCCGATGACCGGCACGAAATTGCCGGCGGCGTTGAGCTTCTTGAAGAAGTCGAGACCAGCCGTACCGGCAGCTTCGCCGGCAGCCGCACCGCCGGAAAGGCCGGCGGCATAGACGGCCTGGATGGCCTGGTTCGAAGCGCGCGGGTCACCGGCGAGCGCCACGGTATTGGCGAACTCCGGCTTCAGCAAGTCGGCCCAGTCGGCCGGCGCTTCCTTGACCAGGTCCTTGTTCACCAGGAACGAAAGCACGCCGTAATAGTCGCCGGTCCAAAAGCCTTCGGCATCCTTGGCGCTGTCCGGGATCGAGTCCCATGTTGATACTTTATAAGCCTGGATCAGGCCATCCTTCTTTGCCGTCGGGCCGAAGCTCAGGCCGACGTCGATGACGTCGGGCGCCTGCGGGCCCTTGTTGTCCTTGTTGGCCTTGATCGCCTCCACCTCGTCGCCGGAGCCGGCATCGGGGTTGAGTTCGTTGATGGTGATTTCCGGATATTTCGCCTTGAACCCGTCGATGACCGCGCCGTAGCCGCACCAGTCATGCGGCAGCGCGATGGTGGTGAGCTGGCCTTCAGCCTTGGCTGCGGCGACCAGTTCATCCATGGACTGGGCCGACGAGATGGCAGAGGTCGCCATCAGGGCGACGGCCGAAAGGGAAAGCAGTTTTCCCGTGAATTTGAACATGTGTTCTCTCCGTTGAACTGACGCCGTTGGACGCCTGCGATGCGGTATCGTTTTCGTGTGACAGCCAGATGAAAGCTTTGTGAAAGCGATGCCTTGCAGTACGAAAAAGTAAACTCTTTTTAACCGGCTGTAGCAATCGCTACGCCGCTATTTTTCCGGCTAACTAGTTTCGGCCTTGCCTTTCATCCTTCCCCCTTTCTTCGCCTCTTTTCCCAAGTCGATTTCCGATGCCTCAGACGGCGCCGGCGATGGCGTTTTCGAGCAACGTCAGCGCCGCCTTCTTGGTTAGCCTGACCGGGTTGCCGCCGGCGGTCGGGTCGACCACCGCCATGTCGGCGATCAGGCCCTTGCGCTTCTTGTCCATGTCGAGCCCCTTGATCAGGCCGGGTAGTGCGTGCGGAACCTTGAGCTCCTTGCGCAGCTTGACAACAGCCTTGGCAAAACCGTCGAAGCCGCCCTTGATGCCGCAATAGGCGGCGAGCCGGGCTATGCGCGGCTCGATCGCCTCGCGGTTGAAGGCCAGCACGTAGGGCATGAACACCGCGTTGGTCATACCGTGGTGGGTGTCGTAGAGCGCACCGATCGGATGCGACAGCGAATGAATCGCGCCAAGCCCTTTCTGGAAGGCGGCGGCGCCCATGGCGGCGGCGCTCATCATGTTGGCGCGGGCGACCAGATCCTTGCCGTTGGCATAGGCTTTCGGCAGGTTTTCGAAGACCAGCCTGATGCCTTCCACCGCGATGCCGTCTGCCATCGGGTGATAGCCCGGCGCGCAATAGGCTTCGAGACAATGGGCAAGCGCATCCATGCCGGTGCCGGCGGTGATGAAGCCGGGCATGCCGACCGACAGTTCCGGATCGGCAATGACGATCGCCGGCAAAAGCTTTGGATGGAAGATGACCTTCTTGGTGTGGGTCGCTTCATTGGTGATGACGCCGGCGCGGCCGACTTCCGAACCGGTGCCGGCCGTGGTCGGCACGGCGATGATCGGCGCGATCGCATCGGCATCGGCGCGTGTCCACCAGTCGCCGACATCCTCGAAATCCCAGACCGGACGTGTCTGCCCGGCCTGGAAGGCGATCAGCTTGCCGAGGTCGAGCGCCGAGCCGCCGCCAAAGGCGATGACGCCGTCATGCTTGCCCTTCTTGAACACGGCAATGCCGGCGGTCAGGTTGGAATCCACCGGGTTCGGCTTGACCTCCGAAAACACGCCATACGGCACCTTGGCGTCGTCGAGGATCTTCAGCGTCGAGGCCACCACCGGCAGCTTGGCCAGTCCCGGGTCGGTGACGAACAGCGGCCGCTTGATGCCGGTCGCCGCCAGCACCTCCGGCAGCTCCTTGATGCGCCCGGCGCCGAAGCGGACGGTCGTCGGGTAATTCCATTTGGAAACGAGTTTTGTCATTTCGACCTTCTTGACTGCTTTCATGCTCTCGGATGTCGTTAATTCACAAAGGTATTGGCCACACGGTCTGACCGCATCATGTACGGAATCCAGATGGCTGCGGCCCAGACGGAACGGTAAATTCCGCGCATCGTTGCTTTATCGAACGCATCATTCAGCGTTGGAAAGCTGTCGGGAAAAGCCAGATACCCGGCCCATGAATCGACAACGGAATATATCGGCATCGCGAGTGCCCAAATCATGTACCAGCCGGGGAATATCTGCCAGCGCTTGAACATGAAGAACAATAATAGAGCCGGGGCCGTAATGTTTAGTATGCCAGATACAACCAATTCGACAAGAATCAGCACACCTTGGGACAAACTGAAGGCCTGCCAGTTCTGTAACATGCCGAGATAGTCGGTATTGTGCAATTGTACCAACCCCAGTATCGGCGTGAGCATCAACCCGAGCATCGGCAGGACAAGCCATCCGCCGATACCCTCGGGACCCTCACGATCTGGCAGCGCCGATTGTTGTGTATCCGCCATTACTCCCCCTCAACAGCGATCGCATGCTTGTCGATCGCCACCTTAGATCACCTCGCGCAGATGGTATGATTTCGGCCTGGTCAGATTGTCGTAGCCGATGGCAGACAGTGCCGCGCCCTTGCCGGTGTCCTTGACGCCGGTCCAGACCAGCGCCGGGTCGAGATAGTCGCAGCGGTTCATGAACACCGTGCCGGTCTCGACCCGATCGCCGATCGCCGCCGCATGGTCGGTGTCGCGCGTCCAGATCGAGGCCGTCAGCCCATAAGCGCTGTCGTTCATCAGCGCGATCGCTTCCTCGTCGTTGCGCACCTTCATGATGCCGACGATCGGGCCAAAGCTTTCCTCGCGCATGACGCTCATCTGGTGGTCGACCTGGGTCAGCACTTCCGGCGCCAGATAGGGCGAACCTTCCTTGTCGTTGGCCACCTTCATGTTGATGTGCGCCTTAGCGCCCTTACGCAGCGCCTCGGCCTTCTGCTCGCGGATCAGGTCGGCGAAGCGCGCCTGCGCCATCGGCCCCATGGTGGTCGCCTGGTCGAGTGGATTACCGACGACGTAGTTCCTGGTCTCGGCAATGAAGCCTTCGACGAATTCGTCGTAGACCTTCTCGTGGACATAGACGCGCTCGATGCCGCAGCAGCACTGGCCGGAATTGAAGAAGGCGCCGTCGACCAGATTGGCAACGGCATGGTCCATCTTGGCATCCGGCAGTACATAGGCCGGATCCTTGCCGCCAAGCTCGAGGCCGAGCGTCATGAAGGTGCCCGCCGCCGCCTTTTCGATGGCGCGGCCGCCCGCGACCGAGCCGGTGAAGTTGACATGGTCGATCTTGCCGGAGCCGAGCAGCCTTTCGGTCTGCGCGTGGTTCAGGACGAGGTTCTGGAACAGGCCCTTGGGCAGGCCGGCTCTGTCGAACGCCTGCTGAAACCGTTCGCCGACCAACAATGTCTGCGCCGCGTGCTTGAGGATGACGGCGCTGCCCGCCATCAGCGCCGGCACGATGGTGTTGACGGCGGTGAGATAGGGATAGTTCCACGGTGCGATCACCATGACCACGCCGAGCGGCACCTTCTTCACATAACGGCGAAAGCCGTCCTTCGGGTTGGAGGCCATGACCGGCTTCAGGGCCGCCTCGGCGATCTCGACCATGTAGGAGACGCGTTCCCTGACGCCGCCGAACTCGCCGCCATAGCGTACCGGCCGGCCCATCTGCCAGGCGATCTCCGGCACGATCTCGTCGGTCATGGCGACCAGCGCTTCCAGCATGGCAAGCATGTACCTGCCGCGCTCGACGACCGGCGTCTCAGCCCACGTCTCCTGCGCCGCCTTGGCACGTTCGACCGCGGCACCGATCGCCTGGTCCGTCGCCAGAGGCCGTTCGGCATAGATCGAACCGTCGATGGGGGATTTTATCTTGACCGTTTCGGTCATGCCTTGGGTCCTCGCATTCTACAATAATTCTCGTTGGTCACGCCGCCCCTCATCCGCCTGCCGGCACCTTTCCGCCTATAGTGACGGAGAAGGGACAAGCTCCAGCGCTGGCGACCCCCTCTCCCCGTTCTTCACGAGAGGGTAAAGGTGAGGGGTGGGCGGCGCCGACATTGCCAGGCCATTCAATACCGCTCGAACCCCCGGTGCAGTTCCCAGTCCGTAATCCGGCGGTCGTACTCGAACTGTTCCCAGTGTGCCGTGTGGACGTAATGTTCCAGCACATCGTCGCCGAGCGCCTGCCTCAGCATTTTCGATTCCGCCAGCGTCGCGGTGGCGTCGCGCAATGTCTTTGGAATTTCAGGCAGTTGCGAAGCCTGGTAGGCGTCGCCGACAAAGGGCTTCTGCAGTTCAAGCTTTTCATCGATACCGGCAAGCCCGGCCGCGATCAGAGCGGCGAAGGCCAGATAGGGGTTCAGATCGGCGCCGCCGATGCGGCATTCCATGCGGATGCCCTTGGTGCCCTCGCCGCAAAGACGGAAACCGGCGGTACGGTTGTCCTCGCTCCACATGATCTTGGTCGGCGCAAAGGTGCCGGCCTGGAAGCGCTTGTAGGAGTTGATGTAGGGCGCCAGGAACCAGGTGAATTCCTTGGCATATTTGAGCTGGCCGGCCGCCCATTGCTGGCCGAGCGTCGACAACGTCCACTCGGCATTTTTGTCGTAGAACAACGGCGTCTTGCCGTCGGCGCTCCACAGCGAATTATGGATGTGGCTGGAATTGCCGGCGAGTCCGTAATTGTACTTGGCCATGAACGAGATCGCCTTGCCTTCGGACTCGGCGATTTCCTTGGCGCCGTTCTTCAGGATGACGTGGCGGTCGGCCATGTCGAGCGCCTCGGCATAGCGGACATTGATCTCTTCCTGGCCGGGACCCCATTCGCCCTTCGAATTCTCGATCGGAATGCCGGCCGCCTCCATCTCGTTGCGCAGCCGGCGCATGACGCCTTCTTCCTTGGTGGTGATGCCGATCTGGTAGTCGCCGATGTAGGGCGATGCCGTGTCGAGGCCCTGCCAGTGCTTCTTGCGGGCCGAATCGTAGGTTTCGCTGAACAGATAGAATTCGAGCTCGGAAGCGAAATAGCCGATATAGCCGCGTTCCTGCAGCCGCTTGACCTGCTTCTTCAGCATGGCGCGCGGCGAATGCGCCAGGTCGTCATGTGTATGGTGGTCGAGCACGTCGCAGATCACCAGCGCCGTCTTCTCCAGCCACGGAACGCGCCGCAGCGTCGCGAGGTCCGGCTTCATGACGAAATCGCCATAGCCCTTCGACCAGCTCGCCGCCTTGTAGCCCGGCACCGGTTCCATATCGATGTCGGCGGCCAAGAGATAGTTGCAGCCATGCGTCTCGTCATGCGCGGAATCGACGAAATAGCGGGCCAGGAACCGCTTTCCCGCGAGCCGCCCCTGCATGTCGACGATGCAGGCCAGCACCGTGTCGACCTCGCCGCTGGAGACCGCCTGCTTCAACTGATCGAACGAGAAATTTCCGGCCATTCCTTTGGCACTCCAGCGCTTGTCGTTTCGGGCTTGTCACTTTGATGATGTAGAAAGCCACTTTGAAGATGTGGAAAGCTATGGCCGGCAAGGCGCCGGCCATAGTTGGAGGACTGGCCTCAGTGGCCGGTTTCGCCGACGGCCTGTTCCGCAGCCTTGATCGCTGCCTGGCGCGCCGCGATGATATCGCCGAGCGGCGGGCCCTGGAAGCGGTTGCGCTCGAAGGCAAACCAGACGATCGCCGTTAGGATGAAAAAACCGACGGTGATGTAGAGTGCCCAGTCATTCGGCGGCTGGATGCCGATGACGAAGATCAGGAGCATCGACAGGATCGAAAGCACGCCGAACAGCATGAAGATGGCGCGCCCCATGTTCCACGGCCCCATCTTGTCCCATTTCGGCGTTCCCCAGGCCAGCATGCCGAGCACGATCGGTACGGTGAAGGAGAGGAACAGGAAGATGACGGTGCACGACACGACGATGGTGTAGGCCGAGGTGCCTGCGACTGAAACCAGCGTCGAGCCCCAGACGAACAGGACGGACAGGATCGACGCCGTCCAGATCGCCGCCACCGGCGTGCGGTAGGTCGGGCTGACCTTGGCCAGTGCCGAGGAGCCCGGCAGGCCGCCGTCACGCGAGAAGGCGAAGATCATACGCGAGGCGGAGGTGACGGTGGCGAGGCCGCAAAGCAGCTGTGCCAGGAAGACGACGAGGTAGACGAACTCCTTAATGCCGGGGCTGACGCGCTGGTCGAAGGCCCAGAAGAACACGTTCCAGCCCTGCTTGGCCGCATCGTCCATATTCGGGATCATCAGCACGAAGGCTGCGAGGAACAGATAGCCGAAGACGGCCGACCAGATCACCGACATGACCATGGCGCGCGGCACGGAGCTCGCCGCCTTGATGGTCTCCTCGGAAGTATGCGCCGACGCGTCGTAGCCGGTGATCGTATAGATCGGCAGCAGCAGGCCAAGCGCGAACACCCACGCATTGGATACTGACGGCCAGACACCGGCGCCGGCATCGCCGGAATAATTGTGGAAGGTGAACAGCCGGCTGAAATCCCAGGTTTCGGCCGAGATCAGGCAGACGACCGCGATGAGGATCGAGCCGAAGAAGATGAGGTAGCCCGAGAAGTCGGTCAGCTTGGCGGTCAGCTTGATGCCGAGATGGTTGATCAGTGCCTGGGCGCCGGTGATGACGACCAGGAAGATCATCTGGTTGGTCAGCGTACCCTCGATGCCGAGCGCCGGTCCGAAGGCGCCGAGGAAAAACGTCCAGGTGCCGACATTGATGGCGCCGAGCACGGTGATCAGGCCGAGCAGGTTGAGCCATGCCGTCACCCAGCCGGTGCCGCGATTGCCGAGGATCGAGCCCCAATGATAGAGGCCGCCGGCGGTCGGATAGGCCGAGCTGATCTGCGACATCGCTACAGCGAAGGTCAGCGAAACGAAACAGCCGACCAGCCAGCCAATGCCGATACCTATGCCGCCGGAGCCGGAGGTTGCCTGCGCCAGCGAGTTGATGCCGCCGGACAGGATACAGATGATCGAGAAGGAAACCGCGAAATTCGAAAAGCGACTGAGGCGCCGCTCCAGTTCCTGGGCGTAGCCCATGTTGTGGAGGACCTTTACGTCCTCTGCCTTGTCAACTTCGCTGTAACCCGGTGCTACCATTTTGAAGTCCCCTTTTGGTTTCTTAGCTGGCCGATTGAACTGACTTTCCGACTGCGCTTGGTCTAGGACCCTTAGCCGCTTCGGGCTCCAGATTGAGAAAAATACCCGTGAGCAGATCCGCCCATTTCCGCTGCCCGGCTGCGCCGGAGATCTCGTCGTTGCGGATTTCGATCATTGCGCAGGGCAGCCCGCGCGAGCGGGCATGGCGTTCCAGTGTGAAATAGACGCGGTCGGCCGGCGAATAGGGTTCATTGACGCCGACGGTGACGCCGGCAAGCTGCTGCAGCGCCGCGATCAGCGGCGCCGCCAGCCGGCGGTCCTCGTCATGGATGATGCCGATGTGCCAGGGCCGGCTCTTGCCCTTGTACACCGGCGTGAAGGAATGGATGGACACTAGCCGCGTCTCCCGCCCGGCCGCCAGGCGCTCGTCGATGATCGTCGCGATCCGGTCGTGGAACGGCCGCCAAGCCAGCGCGATGCGCGCCTCCCGCTCGTCGGCCGAAAGTCTCTGGTTGGCCGGGATCACGGTTTTTTCGCTGGCGCTGACCGTCACTATCAGGTCCGGCGCGTCGAGCGGCCGGTTGCAGTCGATGACGAGCCGCGAGATGCAGGTCTCGACCAGCGTCGCGTCGAGCACCTCGGCCATGCGGCGCGCCACCGGCAAGGCGCCGGGATCCCAGGCGATGTGGCGGGAAAGCTCCTCGGCGGCAAGGCCGAGCGTTCCGAATTCCGGCGGCAGGAAATTGGAGGCGTGGTCGCAGGTCAGCACGAAAGGGCTTGATCCGCCGGGGTTCGTCACCCTTACGGTTTCAGGCGATGCAAGGCTGGCGGGCCGTGCTGTCTCCATTGTCTGCTGTCCCCGGGGAGCGCTGTATCGTATGTTACGTATTTTGCCTCATTGCGTCCCTGCGGATGATTTCATACAGTTTGGCCGGCTTTGTCAAACGCGATTTCGATAACGCGGTAACGGCCCGGCCAGGGTGGGGAAAAAACATGGTTTCCAGCATTGCCGAACTGATCTCCGACCGCATCGGCACCATGCCGGCCGGCGAGCGGCGCGCAGCGCAAACGCTGATCGCCAGCTATCCGCTGATCGGGCTGAAGACGGTCGCCGAATTCTCGGCCACGGCCGGCGTATCGTCGCCGACGATCCTGCGTTTTGTCGCCCGGCTCGGCTTCCAGAATTATCCGGAATTCCAGTCGGCGCTGCAAGACGAGCTGGCGGCGCAATTGCAGTCGCCGGCCTCGCGCACGCTCAATCCCTCCTCGCAGGGCAGCAGCGCCGTTTCGCCGATGCTGGAGGCGACGCTCGACAATATGCGCGAGACCTTCCGGCATCTCTCGGACAAGCAGCTTGCCGACATCGTCGCCAAGCTGGCTGACCGGCGCGGCAAGACATTCCTGATCGGTGGCCGCTTCACCGACCCGCTGGCGCGCTACATGGCCGCCCACCTTGCTATCATCCAGCCCAACGTCTTCCATCTCGCCGGCCAGGAAAGCGTCTGGCGCGACCGGCTGATCGACATGGGCAAGCGCGACGTGCTGGTGATCTTCGACATCAGGCGCTACCAGGACAGCCTGATCCGTTTCGCCGAGACCGCCAACCAGCGCGGCGTGCAGATCGTGCTGTTTACCGACCAGTGGCTGTCGCCGATCGCCCGCTTCGCCCGCCACGTCATTGCCGGGCGCACCGCCGTGCCTTCGGCCTGGGACTCATCCGCCGCACTTTTCGTCGTTGCCGAAACGCTGATCGGTGCCGTCACAAGGCAGCTCGAGGCCGACGGCGCCAAACGCATCCGCGAACTGGAAAGCCTGCGGTAGCGCAGGTTTTCGGAAAGGCACGCTCCTGGCCGTGCCTAGTCGACCAAAAAACTGACCATCTGCAGAATCAGGATCAGCAAAAAGACGCCAAAGACAGACGCAAAGACCGCTGCCAGCAGGACGATGCGTTGTTTCTTACCCACAGCTCCCCCGGGAAAGCATAGCTCCCGTCCACGAACACGAACGTCAGTCCTGCCGTAGCGTTCGGCCACCTCCCAACTCCTCAAGACCCGACTGCGGCTTGGGCGGAGGTGTAATGACGATTTACTCCATGCGCGAAATGAACAGCTTACCAAGGTGCTCGCTAACGGGGATCGCCGCATCATTCATCCGACCCATGTCACGGCCGAATGAACATCTTGCATTTCGGGCTTAACCATTCAGCCGCTGAGCGTGCCATCGCCTCAGCTACTTTACCCATGGCAAGGATGATCGTAGTTCGGCTAGCCTTGTCGACGTGAAGCCGCTTCCTTGAACCACCAGTCAAAAGCGCGGTGAACTGCGCGGAGGAATTCGATGAGCTATCTGGACGAGCTGTTCTCAGTCGCCGGCAAGACGGCGCTGGTCACCGGCGCCGCGACCGGCATCGGCCGCATGGCGGCGACCGCGCTGGTCAAGGCCGGCGCCACCGTGATGATCGCCTCGCGCAAGGGCGAGGACTGCGTCAGGGTTGCCGGCGAACTGAACGGGCTTGGCGCCTCCGGCCGGGCCGAGGGTTTCGCCGCCGACGTCTCCAGCGAGGCCGGCATCGCGGCGCTCGTTGCCGAGGTCAGGGCGCGGACCGAGCGGCTGCATATCCTGGTCAACAATGCCGGCATCTCCTGGGGCGCGCCGCTGGAAAGCTTTCCCTACCATGCCTGGGCCAAGGTGTTCGGCGTCAACGTTACCGCGGTCTTCCACCTGACGCGCGAATTGCTGCCTCTGCTCGAAGCCGCCGCCAGCGATGCCGACCCGGCACGGGTGATCAATCTCGGATCGGTCATGGGCACGCAGCCGTTGGCCGAAGATGCCTACTCCTACTCGGCCTCGAAGGCCGCGGTTCACCACCTGACGCGCATCCTGGCGATCGAGCTTGCCGGCCGCCGCATCACCGTCAACGCCTTTGCGCCCGGCCCTTTCCAGAGCCGGATGACGGCCTTCGCGACCGGCACCGAGGACCAGGCAAGACATGTCGGCAACCACGTTCCGATCGGCCGCGTCGGCACACCGGATGACATTGCCGGCGCAACGCTCTATTTGTGCAGCCGTGCCGGCAGCTATGTCACCGGCGCCATCCTGCCGATCGATGGCGGGCAGTCGGTGCAACACGGGCTGACATTGTTCAAGGAATGAGACGCACGCCATCCGGCGAGTGAAATGCCGGGGGGTGAAGATGGAGGACATCAGCGTGGAACCGATCAGTCTCGATGTGCTTCTGGCCAATGTCGGCAAGGAAGTCGGCGTGTCGCCATGGCGTGTCGTCACCCAGCGCATGATCGACCAGTTCGCCGATGCCACCGACGACCATCAGTTCATCCATTGCGATCCGGAACGCGCCAGCCGCGAGACGCCGTTCGGCGGCACCATCGCACACGGCTTCCTGTCGCTTTCGCTGTTGTCGGCGATGACCTTCGAAACCATGCCGCCGCTGGAAAACAGCAAGATGGGCGTCAATCACGGCTTCGATTCGCTGCGCTTCCTGGCGCCGGTGAAGACCGGCTCGCGCATCCGCACCCGCTTCGTGCTTGCCGACGTCAAGGTCAGGCCGTCGGGCTGGGTGCAGACTGCGCACGACGTGACGATCGAGATCGAGGGCTCGAAAAAACCGGCGCTGACGGCACGCTGGCTGACGCTGACGCTGATCGAACGCCAGCCGGAAGCAGTTTGACTGTTCGTCAGACGGAGAAGTCCAAATCTATCTGTGCCAAATCTATTTGGCTTCGGCCGCGACGTACTTCATGTGACGACTGACCTGCAGCCCAATGTTACCGGGTTACATCGTTTTGTGACAGTCAAGCTTCTGCTTCGTGCCACCCTTGCCCGATGCCGTACAGCGTATATAAGCTGCATCCAGCCATCAGTCATAAGGCAGTAGAAAGTTGCAGCTAAGCGTCCAGGAGCGCCGCGAAAAACAAAAGGCCGAACTGCGTTCCGAACTTGTCGATGCCGCGCACAAGCTTGTCCAGGAAGAAGGCTATGACGGCCTCACCATCCGCAAGCTCGCCAAGCGCGTCGGCTATGCGCCGATGTCGGTCTATTCCTATTTCGCCGACAAGCAGGACATCCTGTTCGCGCTGGCCGAGGATGCCTTCGAAACCTTGGCCAGGCGCATCGCAAATCATACGGCCGACGACCCGATCGAGGCGCTCAAGGCGGTGCTTGTCGAATACGCCGCCTTCGGGCTGGAAAATCCCAACGAATACCGCACCGTCTTCATGACCGAAAAAGTCCGGCCGCCAGCCGGCAAGACCTTCGCCGAAATGGAGAGCGGCAACCCGGCGATGAAAGTGCTGATCGAGAGGGTCGAAGCCTGCGTTGCCGCCGGCAGGCTCAGAGGCGATCCACGCGCCATCGCCACCATGCTGTGGGCAGTTGGCCACGGCGCCATCTCGCTGCTGATCACCTTCCCGTTCTACCCGTTCGGCGACCAGACGACGTTCATCACACGGATCGGCGACATCATGCTCGAAGCCATCGCCGCGCACGAGATCGCGCCGCTCACGCCGCCGGTCAATTGCTGAAGAGCGGCGCTTCTCCCGATCTGTAGGATCTTCTCCGAACAATCCGCGCCCCGGCGCCGAGCATCCGGCAATTCCCTGTCTCCGTACATGTACGATTTTGCTTGAACTCCCTAAGTCGCGGGCGTATCTGTACGTAATGCTGTACACGTACGAATCCAATAACTGGAACCGGAGACAGACCATGAAGAAGGCAATCCTCACGCTCGCCGCCCTGCTGGCGCTCTCTGGCGCCGCATTTGCCGGCAGCAGTCAGCCAGCCAAGCAAGAAGCGGCCTGCATCGGCACCAAGGCCGATGTGAAGCTCGATTGCGCGCCGACCGGATCGCTTGAAAACGCCGATGCCGCGACCCACAAGGCCGGCAGCAAAGGCCCGAGGCTCGGCATTGGCATCGACCCGTGGATCGTGCCAAGCAGCTTCTGAGGACTTCGAGCCATCGGCGAAACTGCCAATCTCCCCCTTGCGGGGGAGATCGCCCTCGTTCGGGCTTTCGCCAATCATCGACGCTGGAACGCAAAACCGCGCAAACCTGAAGGGTTGCCCTCGCCAACCGAACCGGCTCCGCCGGGCCGATAGAAATTATCTCTTGCGCTTCTGTCCTGCCACGCTTTTGGGCTTGCCAGGTCTTGCCGGTGCGCCGGGAATGGCCGTTCCGGTGATCGACACCGGATCGCTGGCCGGGAATGTATCCTCGAGGCCTTCCTCGAGTTCCTCTTCAATATCCGTCTCAGTGCGCTGCTCGTTTTCGAAAGAGCGCACGGCCGGCGTCTTGGCCGGCGACTTCGGCGCGGAGTTCGACGGCATTTGCATTCTCCCTCGGCTCGCTGTCGCAGAACGGTCGGGCGCGGCGAACATGCCTATGCTGCCGCGTCGCGCGCTGCCTCCGACAGAAACGTAAAGACATAATCGGAAAAGGAACGCCAGCATTCGACGCGGAACGCGTCGGCCGCGGTGCGCAGCAGCACGATTTCGACCTTGCCGAGAATGGTACGCGACGCCGCCCCGACCGGAAAGGCGTCGAGCGACAAATCCTGCGGGCAGCCGGCATTGACCGTCGCCGCGGCAGCCGGACCGGTGACCGATATGGCGACGTTGCGGTGCGAGATGCCGACCGCCGAATGCAGCGCGGAAACCCCGGCGCAGTCGGCGAGCGGATCTTTTCCGCTCTCGTCGATGACCAGCCATTCGTCCGGCCCGAGCCACAAGGCCGTGCGCCCGGCCTTTGCCGCCGAGGTTTTCGGCCTTTGCGGCAGGACGACGCCGAGCGCTTTCGAAAGTGCCGCGATCGAGGCGTCCGGCGCGCGCAGCGATATGCGCTCGGCCGGCGGCAGCACGGCAAGTGTGACGCCGGTGGCGGAAAGCGCCCGGCCGGCGAGAGCCGGACGGCGTTCGACCGACGGCCCGGCGGCGGCAGTTTTCAAAGCAGCCTTAGCCATTGAGGCGCTCTCCCTTCTCGTCGAAGAACACCATGCCGGTGACCTCCACCTCGACCACCCCGTTCGGCATCGGCACGTAAAGCGTCTCGCCCATACGATCGCGGCCGCCGGCGACCAGCCCCAGCGCGATCGAGCGGCCGCAATTTTGCGACCAATAGCTCGAGGTGACATGGCCGATCATCTTCATCGGGATTGCCTGCTTCGGGTCCGCGACGATCTGCGCGCCCTCCTCCAGCACCACCTTCGGATCCCTGGTCTTCAGGCCGACAAGCTGCTTGCGGCCCTTGGCGACCAGATCCGGCCGCGCCATGCCGCGAATGCCGACGAAGTCGGTCTTCTTCTTGCCGACCGCCCAGTCGAGGCCGGCATCGTTCGGCGTTACCGTGCCGTCGGTATCCTGGCCGACGATGATGTAGCCTTTTTCGGCGCGCAGCACATGCATGGACTCAGTGCCGTAGGCGCAGGCGCCATGCTTCTGGCCCTCGGCCCATAGCGCTTCCCAAACCGCCTCGCCGTAATCGGCCGGCACGTTGACCTCGAAGCCGCGCTCGCCGCTGAACGACATGCGAAACAGCCTTGTCGGGACGCCGCAGATCCGGCCTTCGCGCACCGACATATGCGGCAGCGCCTCATCCGACATGTCGATGCCCTCGACCAGCGGCGCGATGATGTCGCGAGACTTAGGCCCCTGCACGGCAATCACCGCCCACTGCTCGGTGATCGAGGTCAGCCAGACGTTGAGATGCGGGAACTCGGTCTGGAGATAGTCTTCCATATGGTTCATGACGCGCGGCGCGCCGCCGGTCGTCGTCGTCACATGGAAGCGGTCGGGTGCAAGCCTGCCAACGACACCGTCGTCATAGATGAAGCCGTCCTCGCGCAGCATGATGCCGTAGCGGCAGCGGCCGGGCTCCAGCTTTTCCCATGGATTGGTGTAGAGCAGTTCCATGAATTTGGCCGCATCCGGCCCGACCACCTCGATCTTGCCCAGCGTCGAGGCGTCGAACAGGCCGGCCGTCTTGCGCACCGTGACGCATTCGCGGTCGACGGCCGCATGTATATCCTCGCCCGGCTTCGGGAAATACCAGGCGCGCTTCCATTGCCCGACATCCTCGAAGACAGCGCCTTGACGCTCTGCCCAGGGATGGATCGCCGTCTTGCGGGTCGGGTCGAACAGGGGACCCCGCGCGTGCCCGACGATCGAACCGAACGTCACCGGCGTATACGGCGCGCGGAACGTCGTCAGCCCGACCTGCGGGATCGGCTTGCCCAACGTCTCGGCGGCAATTGCCAGCCCGTGCATATTGGAGGTCTTGCCCTGGTCGGTCGCCATGCCGTTGGTGGTGAAGCGCTTGACGTGCTCGATCGAGCGCATGCCTTCATGCACCGCCTGACGGATGTCCTTGGCGGTGACGTCGTTCTGGAAATCGACGAATGCCTTTACCGTCGTATCCGTCCCGGCGCCGGGCGCCGCACCCAGCATGCCGCGCGACCAGCTCTCGCTGGCATCGACCTTCGGTTTGTTGCCCTTGGCCGGCTTGCTGCCCGCGTCCTTGGCCGCCTTGGCGCCCGCTGCATAGGCCTCGTCGATCGTCGCCGACAGCCCGTCCGTGCCGTTGCAAGCGCCGACCGATACGCAATCCTGCGCATAAATTCCGGGCACGAAGCGCTTGGTCTCGTCGTTGAAGGCGACCTTGCCGCGCGATTGCGAGAACAGATGCACCGATGGCGTCCACCCGGCCGACATCAGGATTGCGTCAACCGGGATGGTGCGCTCGCCACCGCCATGCTTCGGCTGCACGGTCATCGACGACACCCGCAGCTTGCCGCCGGCGCGGATCACGGCGCGGCCGAAATTGACCTCCATGCCGAGCGCCCTCGCCTCGTCGATCACCGGCCCGGTCGGGTTGTCGCGCAGGTCGACGATCGCCGCCACGTTGATGCCGGCCCTTTTCAGGTCGATCGCCGCCGCATAGGCGGAATCGTTTGCCGTATAGACGCCGACATTCCTGCCGACGGCGACGCCGTAATGGTTGAGGTAGGTGCGCGCCGCCGAGGCCAGCATGATGCCCGGCCGGTCGTTATCGGCAAACACCATGTGGCGCTCGATGGCGCCGGTGGCCAGCACCACGCGTTTGGCGCGGATCTGCCACAGCCGCTCGCGCGGCAGGTCGCGGCCGGGGTTCTGCAGATGGTCGCTGACCCGCTCGACCAGCCCGACGAAATTCTGCGCGTAATAGCCGAAGGCCGTGGTACGCGGCAGCACGCGGACATTGTCCATCGCGCTCAACTTGGCGAGAGCCGATTGCGCCCAGGAAAAGCCGTCCTGGCCTTCGATCTTCGCGCCGCTCTCAAAGCGCAGGCTGCCGCCGAATTCCGCCTGCTCGTCGGCAAGGATGACGCGCGCGCCAGTCTCGGCCGCGGCCAATGCCGCGGCGATGCCCGCGGCACCGCCGCCAAGCACCAGCACCTCGCAATGGGCGAAGCGCGCCGAATAATGGTCGGGGTCCGGCTGGTCGGGGGCGACGCCGAGACCGGCGGCTGCCCGGATCTTGGGCTCGTAGAGGTTTTTCCACGCGGCCTTCGGCCACATGAAGGTCTTGTAGTAGAAGCCGGCCGAAAGCATCGGCGAGGCAATGCTGCTGACCGCACCGATGTCGAAGGCCAGCGACGGCCAGCGGTTCTGCGACTGTGCGGTCAGCCCGTCATATAGCTCCTGTACGGTGGCGCGGACGTTCGGCGTCTTGCGTGCCGCGTCGCGCTTGATCTCGACCAGCGCATTCGGCTCTTCGGCGCCGGCCGACAGGAAGCCGCGCGGCCGGTGGTACTTGAACGAGCGGCCGACGAGATGGACGCCATTGGCAAGCAGCGCCGAGGCCAGCGTGTCGCCCTCGATCCCGGTATAGGGGCGGCCGTCGAAGCTGAAGCCGGCTATCTTTGCCTGCTTGAGCCGCCCGGCGCCGGCAATGCGGAACGTCGCGCTCATTTGGCGGCTCCCGGCAGCTTGGTGGGCTTCGGTTCGCCGGCCTTGTAGGTCATCAGGAACCTGTCGCTGACGGTGTCGCGCACGGCGTTGAAGAACCGCGCGCAGCCATGCATGTGCCGCCAGCGCTCATAGATGATCCCCTTGGGATTGGAGCGGATGAAGAAGAATTTTTCGAAGTCGTCGTCGCTCTCGCCGGCGATGTTTGGGGAACGCGCAATATGCGCCTCGCCGGCGTTGCGGAATTCGAGCTCGGGACGCTCTTCCTCGCAATAGGGGCAGCGGATGAGAAGCATGGTTGGTCCTACAATTCGCCGTGGCCGACGCGGGCGCCGGCCGGTTGGTCGCAAAGCCTCTGGCCCAAGGTCACGAAGGGCGCGACGAGCCGGATGCGCTCCTCGATGCTTGCCGCAGGGCGAAACAGCGCGCGATTTGCCATGTTGCCGATGGTCAGCTGGACCGGGTCGGTGGTGACGATGACGCCGCGCGGCTGGAAAGGCTCGTCCGGATCCAGATCGGAAGGACGGGCCTCGAAGAAGAAGACGATCTTTCGCCCGCCGCTCCAGACGCAGGTCAGCATGCCGTCGTCGATGGAAAACGGCCAGCCGGCCTCGTTCCCGGCGCGACTGATCGGCTGGGTGCGCACCTCTTCCGGTGACGGAAAATGGAACAGGCCTTGCTCGCCGGCGAGCATCAGCGGCATGGCGACGGCCATCTCGGTCATCATCAGTGCGCCACCGCCGCCGCCGCCGCCTCGTCGATCAGCCGGCCGGTGCGGAAGCGCTCTATGGTGAAGGGCGCGTTGATCGGGTGCGGATCGTCCCTGGCGATCGTATGGGCAAAGACATGGCCCGAACCCGGCGTCGCTTTGAAGCCGCCCGTACCCCAGCCGCAATTGACATAGAGGCCGGGCACCGGCGTCTTGGCCAGGATCGGCGAACGGTCGGGCGTCACGTCGACGATGCCGCCCCACGAGCGCAGCATCTTCATGCGCGTGAAGATCGGGAACATCTCGCAGATCGCGTCGAGCGTATGCTGCAAAATGTGCAGCCCGCCGGTCTGCGAATAGGAGACATACTGGTCGGTGCCGGCGCCGATGACCAGCTCGCCCTTGTCGGACTGCGAGATATAGGCATGCACGGTGTTCGACATCACCACGCAAGGCACCACCGGCTTGACCGGCTCCGACACCAGCGCCTGCAGCGGATAGCTTTCCAGCGGCATACGCACGCCGGCCATGTTCATGATCACCGATGAGTGGCCGGCGGCGACCACGCCGACCTTCCTGGCGCCAATAAAGCCGCGCGTCGTCTCGACGCCGGTTACCGCGCCGTTCGGCGCCCGCTTGACGCCGGTGACCTCGCAATTCTGGATGATGTGGACGCCGCGCGCCGAAGCGCCGCGCGCGTAGCCCCAGGCGACGGCATCGTGGCGCGCCGTGCCACCGCGGCGCTGCAGGGCAGCACCCATAACCGGGTAGCGCGCATCGCGCGAAATGTTGAGCGGCGGGCAGAATTCCTTGGCCTGCTCCGGCGTCAGCCATTCATTGTCGATGCCGTTCAGCCGGTTAGCGTGGACGTGCCGCTTCAGCACCTGGATGTCGTGGATGTTGTGGGCGAGCATCATGACGCCGCGCGGCGAGTACATGACGTTGTAATTGAGCTCCTGGCTGAGCCCGTCCCACAGCTTCAGCGCATGGTCGTAGATGCCGGCGCTCTCGTCATAGAGATAGTTCGAGCGGATGATCGTGGTGTTGCGGCCGGTATTGCCGCCGCCGAGCCAGCCTTTTTCCAAAACCGCAACGTTGGTGATGCCGTGCACCGTCGCGAGATAATAGGCTGTGGCCAGCCCATGGCCGCCGGCGCCGACGATGACGACGTCATACTCCTTTTTCGGCTCCGGCGAGGACCACTGTTCCTCCCAGCCCCTATGACCGCGCATGGCCTCGCGGGCGATGGCGAATACCGAGTATTTCTTCAACGTTGCAGGCCTCGCAAATGGCGGCCGGGCAGATCAGCCAACCCCGGCGCGCGAGCTGTATCACTAGCGAAACCGCGCTGCCAGCCTTGCACTGTTTGCGACGGCGCTTGCCGTTTTGCGCCGCGCCTTTAACGGCCGCTGTTCAGAGCTTTGTCTTTTGACGGTTCAGCCGGAGCACGCTTCAGGATGGACGGCCCGATTGCATAGGTCGGCCGCAAATAACCCTCACGGCAATCGGCTGCGATCTTACGAATTTCCGCATCGTCCGACTGCTCCACCATGGCCACGAAGCACTCGACGATCACCTGGCGCGGCCTGATAGCCACTGCCGCAGCAAAGCGCCGCAACACCGCATCCGGATGCGCGAGTAACCGTGGCAGGTCCTTGGGACTCGGCATGTTATATTGACCATAAGCATTGACCAGTGCCTTGAAAGCCGAGTCCGGACGCAGGGTAGCGGCATTTTCCACCGCAAGCCTTAGCTGCCAGCGCTCCGCAAGGCAGATGAACTGGACGACTCTCCACCGCACACCGGCATGTTCGTCGTCCAGGCGCAGCATTACGCGGCCGAGAATGGCGCCATCGGCTGGCGTCGTGCATCCCAGAAGCGCCTCGATTGCGTCGACCCTGATCCCCACAATTTCGCTGTCGAGCAGATCGGCGATCTCCGCAACAACGCAATTCATCTTGTAACTCATTTTGGAATTGGCTTCGGCCACCAAGTACGCGGCCGCGGCCTGCGTATGAAGGTTGTCGGATGTCAGCAGCGGCCGGAGATTTTCGATCGGAAAGCCTTTGCCAAGTTCCGATTGAAGAGCGAACGTCAACTCGCTGTCGCCCTCGAAGCCGGGGGCCAACAACTTGCTCATTATGTCTTGGGGGGTCATTGGAATGGGTGGCGCGTCCACCCGCAAAGTTGAATGGCGACTTGGTAGCCCGGTGTCCATCCCGCGTCAAGAAATCTTCGCAGATGCCTTCGCACGTATCGGGTGGCTCGCGCCGCCTCGATCTGCGACCAAGCATCCCAACTGCCGGCAAAGCTGGCGCGAAAAAAGGATGCAGAAGATGTTCGCACTTACCGACAAAGTCGCCATCGCTACCGGCGCCAGTTCCGGCATCGGCCGCGCCACGGCCAAGCTGTTTGCCGAGGAAGGCGCCAAGGTGGTCGTCGCCGCCCGTCGCCAGGCGGAACTCGATACGCTGGTTGCCGAAATCGCGGACGCCGAGGGCACGGCCATTGCGCTTGCCGGCGATGTCCGTGACGAAGCCTACGCGAAAGCCCTGGTCGAGCTGGCGGTCGAGAACTTCGGCGGGCTGGATATCGCCTTCAACAATGCCGGCTCGGTCGGCGAGATGGGTCCGATTTCGGACCTCTCATTGGAGAGCTGGCGAGAGACGTTGGACACCAACCTGACCAGCGCATTCCTTGGCGCGAAATATCAGGTGCCGGCGATGGTCGAGCGCGGCGGCGGCTCGCTGATCTTCACCTCGACCTTCGTCGGCTACACGGTCGGCATGCCCGGCATGACCAGCTATGCCGCGAGCAAGGCCGGTCTGATCGGATTGACGCAGGTGCTGGCTGCCGAATTTGGCGCCAAGGGCATTCGAGTCAACGCGCTGCTGCCGGGCGGCACCGACACGCCTTCGGCAACGTTCAAGACACCTGAATCGCGAGCCTTCGTCGAAAACCTGCATGCCTTGAAGCGCGTCGCCGAGCCAGAGGAGATCGCCCGCTCGGCGCTTTATCTCGCCTCCGATGCATCGAGCTTCACCACCGGCACGGCACTGTTCGCCGACGGCGGCGTCTCGATCACCCGGACGTGAAGCGTTTCGCGGCCGGCGCATTGGGCGCGCAAGCCAATGTCGGAAAAACCGGTCTTGCTTTTTCCGGCGATTTGACGATTCCGTCTTCTCCTCGAAGACGGATTGGAAACATGCTGCTGATCAGAACCTATATAGCCGCAAGCGCAATCGAAGGCGTCGGCGTGTTCGCTGCCGAGCCGGTCCGCAAAGGCGCGCAGATCTGGCGGCTCGATCCGGACTTCGACCGGCTGATCCCGATGGAAAGATACGAGACGGCGCCGCCGCACCTCAAGGAATTGCTCGACAGATATGCCTATCCCAGTCCGGACCGGCCGGGCTTCATGGTTTATGAGGTCGACAATGGCCGCTTCATGAACCACGCCGACAAGCCGAACACCGACTTTTCGCAATATGGCGGGGCCACCGCGACCCGCGACATCGCCACCGGCGAGGAGATAACCTGCGACTACGGCGAGTTCTTCGAGGGTTTCGAGCAGTTGCATCTGGCCACGGCGTAGCTGCGCTATTTGACCCCAAGGCGGATTTTGTTCTTGCTTTGTGCCGGCAGCTATGCTACTAATTTGGGTATGGTACTGATTTACACCGAAGACCCGCCGCCGAGGCGGGTTTTTCGTCTCGGGATCGGCGCCGCCTCTCAATCGGCTGTGGACAGCGCCCCTTGATTCTGCTATCAGCCGCCCCAATTCGTGGTGTAACGCGCCGCGGAGGCTTGCGGCTATGGCCGCTTGCCTATTGATTTCAAACCGAAAGACAGGATTGCACGTGCAGGTACTCGTTCGCGACAACAATGTTGATCAGGCGCTTCGCGCGCTCAAGAAAAAGATGCAGCGCGAAGGCATCTTCCGCGAAATGAAGATGCGCGGACATTACGAGAAGCCCTCCGAGAAGCGCGCTCGTGAAAAGGCGGAAGCCGTCCGCCGTGCCCGCAAGCTGGCCCGCAAGCGCGCCCAGCGCGAAGGCCTGCTGCCGATGACGCCGCGTCCGGTCGCGGCCGGTGCTGCCGGTGCCGGTGCTCCGCGTCCGCCGCGGTTCTGACGTCAATTTTTCGTCCTTTTCCAAGGATAGCCAAGGTGGCGCGATGCGGAATCGCCGCCACCTTTTTGTTGTGAGTTCGACCCGGTCCGAGAGGACCGGTTGGGAGAGATGCCGGTTCGGAGGGGGAACGGACCAGACGGCGCAGTAAGGACAGGGCAGACATGGACGCAATCACCGTAGAGCGCAGAACCGCGTGGCGCGGCCTCGCCCTGACGGCAGCCCTGCTTTCCGGGATGGCGCTTGCCAGCTGCCAGAGCGTTCCGACCGGCGAGTTCAACAACATCGACAAGGCGCAAGCCTCGAGCGAGAACATCTCCTCGCTGTCGGCGGTGATCCAGCGCAACCCTCAGGATCCGGAAGCCTACAATGTGCGCGGCTCGGCCTATGGCCGCGGCGGCCAGTACCAGGCGGCGCTGAAGGACTTCGACACCGCCATCCAGCTCAATCCGAATTTCTACCAGGCCTATTCAAATCGCGCGCTCATCCAGCGCTTCCTCGGTGACCAGGCGAGCGCGCTGGCCGACTACAACCGCTCGATCCAGATCAATTCCAATTATGACGCCGCCTATATCGGCCGCGGCAATCTCTACCGCAGGGCGGGCCGGGTCCAGGAAGCCTTCAACGATTTCCAGAAGGCCATTCAGCTCGACACGACCGACGCGCGCGCCTATCACAATCGCGGCCTGATCTACCAGAGCCAGGGCCAGCATGCCTTTGCCATCGAGGATTTCTCGACCGCCATTTCGCTGGCGCCGGACGCCTCCGAGCCCTACAACGGACGCGGCCTCTCCTACCTTGCCATGAACGACGAGGACAATGCCTTCGCCGACTTCAACATGGCCATCAAGCTCGACGGCAAGAACGCCGAGGCGTGGTCCAACCAGGCGCTGATCTACGAACGGCGCGGCGACAAGGTCAGGGCCGCGAAGTCCTACCGCGAGGCCGTGCACCTCAATCCGACCTACCAGCCGGCCAAGGACGGCCTGGCCCGCACCAGCGCCGGCTGATCGGGCCGGTTTATCGGGCCTCCGTTTCCGCACTCCGACAACCCTGCGTTTAGCTTCGCCTTGCTGGCGCCAAGTTTTCGGCGGAACGCTCGGCGTGCTCAGCCGTTTGTACAAGGCAATTTCGAAAGGACCCTGCCATGATCAAGAAACTCGCCTGTGCCGCTGCTCTCGCGACGACCGCGGTTGTCGCTCCCGCCAGCGCCAGCAAGCTCCAGCTCGGCGTGCTCGACTGCACCATCGATGGCGGCACGGCCTATCTCGTCACCTCCAACAAGGGTGTTTCCTGTGTCTTTCGTCCGCATCGTGGCGGCCCCTCCGAAGTCTATACCGGGGTGATTTCCAAGCTCGGCGTCGATGTCGGCCGGACGCATCAGGGCCAACTGGTATGGGCGGTTCTGGCGGCGACCCGCAACCACGATGAAGGCGACCTTGCCGGCAGCTACTATGGCGTGAATGCCGAGGCCAGCGTGGTCACCGGTGGCGGCGCCAATCTCCTGGTCGGCGGCCTCGACAGCGCCTTTTCGCTGCAGCCGCTCAGCGTCCAGGCACAGACCGGCGTCAACCTGGCGGTCGCCGTCACTTCGCTGGACCTGATCCACTCGTTCAAATAACGGCGTAGCGCGGCTCCCGAGCGGCGGGGCAGCGTAGGTGTCGACCTGCGAATAGCTGCCGAAAGTTCATGGATTCCGGCAGGCCCACTCCGCAGAGAATGGGCCGCCCTGATGTTCAAAGTTGCAGCGCTCCAAGGTAACGGCATGGATCCCAGGATCCATGCAGTTACTGTAACCGAAGATTGCGACGATCCAATTTTGCTTGTCTTCGGTCCAACCAGAAATCTCAACGCCTCGTGATTGTCCCCCATCGCACAAATTTGACATCCGCCCCACCAACGGCGATCAAAACCGCTTGATCTCAACTACGGTTGAGGTTCTAGAAGTCCTCCCATACTGCGGCATGCGCTCATTTGGACGTGAAGAACGCTCGAATACTTTAGACCAGCGTCTAAAAAAGCTTGGGGGACTGGATGATCAAAACAAGCAAAAACAGGGTCGACTGGCGCGCGCTGTGGGCGAGCGGCGACCTCGCGCGCTTCTGCTTTATCAGCCTCGGCATCCTGCTGCACGCCACCAACGAAACGATGGTGGCAACGATCATGCCGGCCATGGTCGGCGAACTCGCCGGCGTGCAGCTGGTCGGCTGGTCGCTGGCGATCTACGAGCTCGGCGCCATCGTTGCCGGTGCGGCCGCCGGACGGCTGGTGAGCTATGTCGCGCTGCGCACCAACATGATGGTCGCAGCAATGCTCTATGCCGCCGGCGCGCTGGTCTGCGCCACCGCGCCTTCGATGCCGCTGTTCCTCTGCGGCCGCCTGATCGAAGGGCTCGGCGGTGGCGCGCTGGTGTCGCTGGCCTTCGTCTCGGTCGAGCGGCTGTTTGCCCGCGCGATCTGGCCGCAGCTTTTCGGCGTCATGTCGGCGATCTGGGGTGTCGCCGCCTTCAGCGGGCCGGTGCTCGGCGCGGTCATGACCGAATTGCTGTCCTGGCGCTGGGCCTTCGGCGTCTTCACCCTCGGCGGCACGGCCATGGCGCTGGCAAGCTTCCTCGTGCTCGATACGCCTGAAGCAATAAGGCCGCAGACGACGGGCGGCTCGGCGCCGCCCTTCCCCTTTGCAGCACTTGGCTGCCTTGCCGTCAGCGTCGTGCTGATCGCCACCGCCGGCGTCGACATCGCCCTGCTGCGCTCGTCGCTGCTGCTCACCCTCGGCCTGATCGGCCTGGCGCTGTTTATCTATATCGACGCACTGAAGCCGCGCTCGCGCCTGTTCCCGTCGCGGCTGTTTTCATGGCGCTCGCCGGTCGGCGCGGGCATGACCATGGTTGCGGCGTTCTCGATGGCGACCTGTTCGTTCGCGGTCTACGGACCGCTGCTCCTGACCAGCCTGCACGGTATTCCGATCCTCACCACCGGCTACATCATCGCCGCCGAATCGATCGCCTGGTCGATCCTGTCGATCCTCGTCGCCAATGCGCCGCCGGAGCGCGAACGGCTGATTATCGTCGGCGGCGCGCTGATGATCGCCACGGGCGTCGCCGGTTTCGCCTATACGGTGCCGGCGGGCTCGATCCCGTTGATCCTGCTTTGCGCTTTGCTGCAAGGCGGCGGTTTCGGCATTGCCTGGCCGTTCGTCACGCGTGTCGTCGTGGCATCGGCGCGGGAAGGCGAGCACACGATCGCCTCGGCCGCTGTGCCGACCATGCAGCGCATCGGTTATGCCGTGGGTGCGGCACTGACGGGCATCGTCGCCAACGCCAGCGGCTTTTCCGAAGGCCTGAACCGCGAGGCCGCGGCAAACGTCGCTACCTGGCTGTTCCTCGCATTCGTGCCGCTCGGCATCCTGGGATGCCTTGCCGCCTTGCGGATTTCGGGGGCGAGCGACACGAAGCCGGCGAAGCTGCCAATCTCCGTGGGGGAGATTGACTAAACCACCACCGTCTTCAGCCGGCCGGCGATCAGTGCGGCGAGCCGCGTCGCCACCTCGTCCTTGCTCATCTCCGGCCATTCCTCGACGCCGGCCTTCGAGACGATCCGCACCTTGTTGCGGTCGCCGCCCATCACGCCCGGAGAACCGCCTTCATGCGAGACGTCATTGGCAACGATAAGATCGGCACCCTTTTTCGCAAGCTTGGCCTGGGCGTTCCTGACCAGGTCCTGCGTCTCCGCAGCGAAACCGACCACCAGCATCGGCCGCTTTTTGTGATGCCCGACATCGGCAAGAATATCGGGATTTTCCACCATTTGCAGCGCCGGCGGTCCCTCGCCCGCCGCCTTCTTGATCTTTTCCCCTGCCGAACTTTGAGTACGCCAGTCGGCAACAGCCGCGACGAACACCGCCGCGTCGGCCGGCAGCAGCTGCTCGACCGCGTCCTTCATCTCGACGGCGGTTTCGACGTGCAGCGTGGCGACGCCGACCGGATCGGCAATGCCGACCGGACCGGAGACGAGACGCACGTCGGCGCCGAGCCTGGCCAGCGCCGCCGCGATGGCGTGACCCTGCTTGCCCGACGAGCGGTTGGCGATGTAGCGCACCGGATCGATCGGTTCATGCGTTGGTCCGGAAGTAACGATGATCTTTCTTCCCGCCAGCGGCTTTGGCCAGCTGTCCAGCAGCGCCTCGACCGCGGTGACAATCTCCAGCGGCTCGGCCATGCGGCCCTCGCCCGCCTCGTTGCTTTCGGCCATCTCGCCTTTCGCCGGGCCGACGAATGCGACGCCGTCCTTACCCAGCATCGCACGGTTGCGGCGGACCGCCGGGTGTGCCCACATTTTCGGATTCATCGCCGGCGCCATCAACACCTGCTTGTCGGTGGCGATGAGCACCGTCGAGGCAAGGTCGTTGGCGTGGCCGTTGGCGAGCTTTGCCATCAGGTCGGCGGTGGCCGGCGCCACGACCACAAGGTCGGCCTCGCGCGACAGCCTGATGTGGCCGATGTCGTGCTCGTCCTGCCGGTCGAACAGCTCGGTGAAGACGTGGTCGGCGGACAGTGCTCCGGCCGACAGCGTGGTGACGAATTCCTGCGCCGCGGCTGTCATCACCACGCGCACCGAAGCACCGCGCTCGCGCAGCCGGCGGATCAGATCGAGCGCCTTGTAGGCAGCGATGCCTCCGCCGATGATCAGCAGGATGCGCTTGCCGGAGAGGACACCTCGCACGACCTGGCTGGGGACCGCGACCACCGGAGCTGCAGGATTCTGCAAGCTTGTCAGTTCGCGCAACGTTTTCTCGATCTGGTCGATGCGGCCGGACGAACCGAGTTGACCTTCGACCGCTGCGCGGATCATGACCCGCGCCTGGTCTTCCATTGACCGGCCATTCTCCGCAGCCGATCGGCGCAGCATATCCTTGACCTCGTCATCAAGGTTGCGGATCGTGATGCTGGCCATGTGATTGCACTTTATCCGAAATTGCCGAAGGCAATGATAGCAATGCAATCAATCGACAACAAGGCGTTAGAGCAGCTTCCAGGCGATGTACACCAGCGTCAATGCGATTACCCACAGCGCCAGCCGGCCGGAGCGGGTGTAGCGCGCCTCGGCCTTGCCGATCGCGTGCGCGGTCCTTTCGTCGAAGCGCAGGCCGTGTTCGGCCATCAGGTCGATCTCACGCGACAGCCGCTCGGTGCGGGCGGCGAGGTCCGGCGCCTGGCGGGCCAGCGCCAGCAGCGCGTTGGCGCCGTCGCGCGCATCGGCCAGCAAAGCGCGCGGGCCGAGATTGCGCGCAATCCAGCCGCTGACCACAGGTTCCGACGTCTTCCACATGTTGAAGGCCGGGTCGAGGGTGCGGGCGACGCCCTCGACAACGACCATGGTCTTCTGCAGCAGCACCAGCTCGGATCGCGTCGCCATGTCGAAGAGGTCGGTCACCTCGAACAGCAGGGTCAGCAGCTTGGCCATCGAGATGGTCTCGGCCGGCTGGCCGTGGATCGGTTCGCCGATCGCCCGGATCGCCTGGGCGAAAGCTGCGACATTGTGCTGGCGCGGCACGTAGCCGGCCTCGAAATGCACCTCGGCGACGCGCTGGTAATCGCGCGTGATGAAGCCATAGAGGATTTCGGCGAGGAAGCGGCGCTCCTTCCTGCCGAGCCGGCCGGCAATGCCGAGATCGACGGCGACGATGGTGCCATCGGCCTCGACGAACAGGTTGCCCGGATGCATGTCGGCATGGAAGAAACCGTCACGCAGCGTATGGCGCAGGAACGACTGGACCAGGTTGGCGGCAATCGCCTTCAGGTCGTGGCCGGCGGCGGCGAGGCCGGCAATATCGTTCAACTTGATGCCGTCGACCCATTCCATGGTCAGCACGTCACGACCGGTGCGCTCCCAGTCGACCGACGGCACGCGAAAGCCGGGATCGTCCTTGGTGTTCTCGCCGAGCTCCGAAAAAGCCGCCGCCTCCAGCCTCAAATCCATTTCGATCTTGGTGGTCTGGGCCAGCGTCTCGGTCACTTCGACCGGCCGCAGCCGGCGCGATGACGGAATGTACTTTTCCTGCAGCCGGGCGGCGAGGAAATAGCTCTCAAGATCGCGAAAGAAGCGGCGGCGTACGCCCGGCCGGATGACCTTCACCGCCACTCGGCTAACGACGCCGTCGTGCAGGGTTTCGGCGGTATGGACCTGGGCGATCGAGGCGGCGGCGACCGCCTCGCCGAAACTGACGTAGAGCTCGCCGACCTTGCGGCCGAGCGAGGCTTCTATCGCCGCGACGGCCTCGGCCTTGGGAAAGGTCTGCATCTTGTCCTGCAGCATGGCGAGATCAAGCGCGATATCGTTGCCGACGACGTCCGGCCGTGTCGCCAGGAACTGGCCGAGCTTGACATAGGACGGGCCGAGCCGCACGACCGCCTTGGCCAGCCTGTCGCCGCGCTCATAGGCAAGCGCGCGACGGCGGGTGAATAGACGGGCCATGCGCCAGCCGAATTTCGGCAAGCCGAAGAGCTCGTCACCGGGCAAAGCCGCGATGACGCCCTCGCGCACAAGCACCCAGCCGGCCCGCACGAGCCTGAAACCAGCGCCGATGCTGCTCATGGCTGGGTTTGCCCTGCCGGTTTCCTGAACTGGCGAAAGGCACGTCGGGCTATGAAAATGCGGGCCAGCCTCAAAGCTTCCAGCCCGAATGAAGCGCGGCGATGCCGCCGGAATAATTGCGGAATGAGGCGCGGTCAAAACCCGCGCGCGAGATCATCGCCGCGAAATTCTGCTGATTGGGAAATTTGCGGATCGATTCGACCAGGTAGGAATAGGGCTCGCCATCGCCGGTCACCACCTTGCCGATCCGCGGGATGGCGTTGAACGACCATGCTTCATAGACGTTGTCGAGCAGCGGCATCTCGACCTCGGAAAATTCAAGGCAGAGAAAACGCCCGCCAGGCTTCAGCACGCGATACGCTTCGGCAAGCGCCACATCGATGCGCGGCACGTTGCGGATGCCGAAAGCGATGGTGTAGGCATCGAAAGTAGCGTCGGCAAAAGGCAGTTCCTCGGCATTGGCTTCGACGAAATCGGTATTTGCCGACAGGCCCTTTTTCTCGGCCCGGTCGCGGCCGACGGCGAGCATCGAGCCATTGATATCGAGAACCGTTGCATGAGCGTGCCTGCCGCTCGCCTCGACGATGCGGAAGGCGACATCGCCGGTGCCGCCTGCAACGTCGAGAACGCTCCAGCCCGGCCGCTTCGGAGGATTGAGCCAGGCGACCATGGCGTCCTTCCACAACCGATGCAGCCCGGCCGACATCAGGTCGTTCATCAGGTCGTAGCGGTTCGCCACCTTGTGGAAAACATCATTGACCAGGGACTGCTTGTCGCCTGGCCCTACCCGCTTGAAACCATAGGAGGTTTCCATGCCGCCCGCAGCAGTGGTTCTTTCAACCGACATCGTTTTGATCCGCCATAAAATCGGCGGGACCATAGCCGATCACTGGTGCGGGCGCTATTGTTTAAGGCGCGGTGTTCGGCCGCGCTTCGAAGCAGGTTCCGGAAAAGTGTCACACGGTTTTCCGACAGGAACTTGCGTCATAAGAAAAAGCCTGACGGGATAATCGAATGCCTTTGAAAGCAGAACTGCACTGCCACATCGAAGGGGCAGCGGCGCCTGAACTCGTCCTCCGCCAGGCTGAGAAATACGGCAAGGATGCCTCGCCCTACATCCAGGACGGCTCCTTCGTCTGGCACGATTTCACCTCTTTCCTCGCCGCCTACGACTTCTCCTCCGACCTGTTCCGCACCGAAGAAGACTATGCGCGGCTGGCCGATCATTACCTGACCAGCCTTGCCCGCGACGGCGCCATCTATTCCGAGGTTTTCACCTCGCCCGATCATGCCAGCAAGGCCGGGCTGTCGCCGAAGGCTTATACCGACGCGCTCGGCGAAGGCATGGCACGCGCCAAGGCGAAGACCGCCATCGAAGGCCGTATGATCGTCACCGGCGTGCGCAATTTCGGCGTCGAATCGATCGAGCGGGCGGCTCGTTTCGCCGCCCGCAGCGGGCATCCGCTGGTCACTGGCTTCGGCGTCGCCGGCGACGAGCGGATAGGCGATCTGGAAGATTATGTCAGGGCCTTCGAGATCGCCCGCGAGGCCGGCCTCGGCATCACCGTCCATGCCGGCGAATTGATGGGCTGGGAGAGCGTCGAAGCGGCACTCGACCTCATCCGCCCGTCTCGCATCGGCCACGGCGTGCGCGCCATCGAGAACCCCGATCTCGTGCGGCGCATTGCCGACGAAGGCGTCGTGCTCGAATGCTGCCCCGGCTCCAACATCGCCCTGAAAGTCTTCGACAGCTTCGCCGACCATCCCTTCCCTGCGTTGCGGGCGGCCGGCTGCAAGGTGACGCTCAACTCCGACGACCCACCCTATTTCTGGACCTCGCTGAAACGCGAATACGACATCGCCGCCGAGCATTTTGCCATGGACGACAAGGCGCTCACCGCCGTCACCAGGACGGCCATCGAGGCAGCTTTCGTCGACAGGAAGACCAGGGCGGCGCTGCTGGCGAGGCTCGGCGCCAAGGGCAGGTGAATGGTGAATGGATCGCCCGCGCTTCGGTTCGTCAACCGCGAGTTTTTTCAGCGCAACCAAGGACTCGCAAACCAGTTCACTATTCACTATTCACCATTCACCATTCACTATTCACCTGCGCAGTTGGAGAACACCATGAAGGGCGTCACCGTCGTCGACCATCCGCTTGTCCAGCACAAGCTGACCATCATGCGCAAGAAGGAAACCTCGACGGCCGGCTTCCGGCGGCTGCTGCGCGAGATCTCGCTGCTGCTCGGCTACGAGGTCACCCGCAACCTCGAACTGACCACAACGACGATCGAGACGCCAATCGAGACGATGGAGGCGCCGACGCTGGAGGGCAAGAAACTGGTCTTCGCCTCGGTGCTGCGCGCCGGCAACGGCTTGCTCGAGGGCCTGCTCGATCTGGTGCCGGCGGCGCGTGTCGCCCATATCGGCCTCTACCGTGACCACGAGACGCTGGAAGCGGTCGAGTATTTCTTCAAGGCGCCGGGCGACCTCGCCGACCGGCTGGTGATCGTCGTCGACCCGATGCTGGCGACCGCCAATTCGGCGATCGCCGCGATCGACAAGCTGAAAGGCCGCGGTGCTACCAACATCCGCTTTCTCTGCCTGTTGGCGGCACCAGAGGGCCTCGAGCGATTTACCCAGGCGCATCCCGATGTTCCGGTCTTCACCGCTTCCATCGACCGCCAACTCAACGAGAAGGGCTACATCATGCCCGGCCTTGGCGACGCCGGCGACCGCATGTACGGCACCAAGTAGATCCGTTTACCGATTGTTTACGCAAACGGCTGGTTTCCGCATTCGTTAAAGCGGCGAACACCATGTCGGACTAAGGATCGGCGACCACAAAGGCCGGTCCATGCTGCGCAAGCTCCTCATCCTTGGCGTGTTTGCCGGAACGTCGGCTTCGCTGCCGATCGTCTATCAGTCGAATCCGCAGACGATTGAGCGGCTGTTGAAGTCCGCCATCGGAGCCAGGCCGGCCGACGACACCCAAGCCGACTTGAATCTCGCCGCCGTCTTGGACAGGCCGGCAACGCCGCAGCCGCTCGGCCGCAAGGTCGTCGTCACCGCGGACGCGCGCGGGCATTTCATGTCCGTCTTCAAGTTGAACGGCCGCCAGATCGACGGCATGATCGATACCGGCGCGACGCTCGTCGCCATCAACACCTCGACTGCGCGCCGGATCGGCATCTCGCTCAATTCGACGGACTTCAGCCATCAGGTCAATACCGCCAACGGTGCGATCAAGGCCGCCGTGGTGACGATCGACCGCCTGCAGATCGGCAAGATCACCGTCGAGGGCGTCGAGGCCGTCGTGCTCGACGACAGGGCGCTGCACACCAACCTGATCGGCATGAGCTTTCTGCAGCGGCTCGAAAAATACCAGGTCGAAAACGGCACGCTGCTGCTGGTTCAGTAGACCGTGATCCCGAAAAAGTGGGGACCGGTTTTCGGACAAGATCATGGTCCAAAGAAAGATAGAGCCCATCCGATACCATCGGAATGGCTCTACCCGCGCGGCAGGATCCGCCGGATGACGGTTTTCTCCGTGGCCGGTTTGGAAGTCCCGATCGTATAGGCCGAAAGCACGGCGGCCGCGGCCGCTTCGGCATCCCCAGTATTGCGGGCATGGACCAGCGCCAGCGCTTCGCCGGCCTGCACTTCCGCGCCGACCGGCAACAGCCTGGTGATGCCGACGGCGTGATCGATCCTGTCGTCGGGCCGCGTCCGCCCGCCGCCAAGCCCGACCACGGCAAGCCCGATCTCGCGGGTCGCGATGCCGGTGACAAAGCCGTTCGCGCTCGCTTTGACAGCGAATTCCGTTGCCGCCTTCGGCAGATATTTTTCGGGATTGTCGACAAAGTCGGCCGGACCGCCAAGTGCCGCCACCATGCGCGCGAAAATGGCAGCGGCGCGACCGCCGGCCAGCGTCTCGGCGGCGCGGCGCAGGCCGTCCTGGTTGGACGACACCAGGCCTGCCGATTGCAGCATCTCGGCGGCCAGCGCCAGCGTCACGTCCTCGAGCCGCCGGTCGCGAAAGCGGCCGGTGAGAAAATCGACGGCGTTGCGCACCTCGACCGCATTGCCGGCGGCGGACGCCAGCGGTTCGTTCATGCCGGTGACCAACGCCGAGGCCTTCAGGCCGGCGCCATTGGCGACCTCAACCAGGCTATTGGCCAGGGTGGTTGCGTCGCGCGATTTCTCCATGAAGGCGCCGTTGCCGACCTTGACGTCCAGCACCAGCGAATTGAGGCCGGCGGCCAGCTTCTTCGACAGGATCGAGGCGGTGATCAGCGGCACTGATTCCACCGTTCCCGTCACATCGCGGATGGCGTAGAGCCTGGCGTCGGCGGGTGCCAGATCGGCGGTCTGGCCGATGATGGCGCAGCCGGTTTCGAGCACGGTCTTGCGGAAGCGCGCAACATCCGGCTGGCTGATATAACCGGGGATCGCATCCATCTTGTCCAGCGTGCCGCCGGTATGGCCCAGACCCCTGCCGGAAATCATCGGCACATAGGCGCCGCAGGCAGCGACGATCGGCGCCAGCATCAAGGAGACATTGTCGCCGACGCCGCCCGTCGAATGCTTGTCGGTGACCGGGCCGGGCAGATGCGACCAGTCGAGCACATCGCCGGAATCGCGCATCGCCATTGTCAGCGCCACCGCCTCGTCGCGGCTCATGCCGTTGAAGAAAACCGCCATGGCGAAGGCGCCGACCTGCGCGTCGGTAACGGTGCCGGCGGTCAGGCCCTCGATGAAGAACGCTGTCTCCTCAGCCGAGAGCTTCTGGCCGTCGCGCTTGCGGCGGATGATTTCCTGGGGAAGCATCAGGCGTCGACCCTGTGCTCCGGAAGCCCGTCCTGAAAAACTCGCTGCAGAATGGTCGCCAGCCGCGCGCCGCCGACCGGCGCCATGTCCTTGGTCTCCTGGTGCGACAGCTCGGCTCCTGTCATGCCAGCGGCAAGGTTGGTGACGACAGAACAGGCGGCGACGCGCAGCCCGAGGAAGCGGGCGAGAATGACCTCCGGCACTGTCGACATGCCGACCGCGTTGGCGCCCATGACACGCGCCATGCGGATCTCGGCCGGCGTCTCGAAGCATGGGCCGGAGAACCACATATAGACGCCCTTGTGCAGCGTGGTACCGGTGGCCTTCGCCGCCTGCTCGATGGCGGAGCGGAGACCGGCGTCATAGGCTTCGGTCAGGCCGACAAAACGGCGGTCGCTCGGCTCGCCGATCAGCGGGTTGGAGCCCGAGAAATTGATGTGGTCGGTGATCAGCATCACCGAGCCCGGACCCATCCCGGGATCGACCGAACCGGCGGCGTTGGTGAGGATCAGCCTGGAGATGCCGAGGCCGGCGAGCACCTCGAGTGCCGGCCGCATCGCCGCCGCGTTGCCGTGCTCGTAATAATGCGCCCGGCCGGACAGCATCAGCACCGGCGTGCCGGCAAAGCGCCCGGCCACCACCTCGCCGGCATGGCCGCTGACGCCGCTTCGGGGAAACCCCGGCAAGTCGGCGTAGGAGATGCGCACCGCATCCTCGACCTGGTCGACAAGCCCGCCAAGCCCTGACCCCAGCACCAAGGCGGTGGTCGGCGCCAGCCCGTCCAGCCTTTCGACCAGGTGATCGAGCGCTTCCTTCATTTCAGCACATCGCCTTCAAACCCGTATGGCAACAACTCGCCCATGGTCACGGTCTCGACCACGCCGCTATCATCGCAGAGATAGAACTTCGTTTCCGGCCGGCAGAATTCCGCCAGCCGCTGCCGGCAACCGCCGCAAGGCGAGCATTTTGCCACGCGTTCGGCGATCACGGCGACTTCCGTGATCTTGCCGCCGCCGCCCATGATGTAGTGGCCGAGCGCGGTGGTTTCGGCGCACCAGCCCTCTGGATAGGACGCGATCTCGACATTGGCGCCGGCAAAGACACGGCCGTCCTCGGTGCGCAACGCCGCGCCGACCGGAAATTTCGAATAAGGCGCATAGGCCTTGGCCATGGCGGCTTTCGCCGCTTGGAACAGATCATGAGCCATGATAAATCAGCGTTCCTTGACATAAGGCACGCCGCCGGCGCGCGGCGGGATTGCCTTGCCGATGAAGCCGGCAAGCAGGATGACGGTCAGCACATAGGGCAGCGCCTGCATGAATTGCACCGGCACCTTGCCGATCAGCGGCAGCGGCGTGCCTTGCAGGCGGATCGACGCCGCGTCGAGGAAGCCGAACAGCAGGCAGGCAAACATGGCGTTGACCGGTTTCCATTTGGCGAAGATCAGCGCGGCCAGCGCGATGTAGCCCTTGCCGGCGGTCATGTCCTTCACGAAGCCGCCATTCTGCACCATCGACAGATAGGCGCCGGCAATGCCGGTGAGCACGCCGGTGCAGATCAGCGCCCGGTAGCGCAGCCAGGCGACGGATATGCCGGCGGTATCGACCGCGGCCGGGTTCTCGCCGACGGCACGTAGGCGCAAGCCGAAGCGGGTGCGAAACAGCACCCACCAGGTGAACGGCACGGCCAGGAAGGCGAGATAGACCAGCACGGAGTGGCCGGAGATGAGTTCCGAATAGATCGGCCCGAGGATCGGCACGCTCCTGAGCGCATCCGCGCCCGGCCAGATGATTGCTTCGAACCGTTCGCCCGCGGCCAGCGCCGGCGTGCGCCCGCCTTGCTGGAACCAGGCCTGGCCGAGCATGATCGTCGATCCGGCGGCAATGAAATTGATCGCGACGCCGGAAACGATCTGGTTGCCACGATGGGTGATCGAGGCAAAGCCGTGGATCAGCGCGAAGGCAACCGAGATGAGGATGGCCATGCCGAGGCCCAGATAGGCCGAGTGGAAGACCGAGGCGGCGGCCGCACCGGCGAAGGCGCCGACCAGCATCTTGCCCTCGAGCCCGATGTCGAAGACGCCGGCGCGCTCCGAATAGAGGCCGGCGAGGCAGGCGAGCAGCAAGGGGACCGACAGGCGGATGGTCGAGTCCAGGACCTGCACGATGGCGTTGAAGAAATCCATCTCAGGCGCCCTTCCCCTTGACCGCTTCCATGCCGACCGATCTCGGGCTGAGCGAGGCGAACAGCGCCTGGACGTAGGGCCGGAACATATGCTCGAGCGCGCCGGCGAACAGGATGACGAGGCCCTGGATGATGACGATCATGTCGCGGCTGATCGCCGGCATCTCGAAGGCGAGCTCGGCGCCGCCCTGGTAGAGCATGCCGAACAGGATCGCCGCCAGCACGATGCCGACCGGGTGCAGGCGGCCCATCAGCGCCACCGCGATGCCGACGAAACCGGCGCCCGAAACGAATTCGAGCGCGACATTGTGCTGGTCGCCCATCGTCGGGTTGAGCGCCATCATGCCGGCCAGTGCGCCCGAGATCATCATCGCGATGATGATGATGCGTATCTCCGAAATGCCGGCATAGCGCGCCGCTTTCGGGCTGTGGCCATAGGTGCGCATCTCGTAGCCGAGCTTGGTGCGCCAGATCAGGGCCCACACCAAAAAGGCCATTGCCAATGCCAGCAGCGAGCTGACGTTGAACGGCGCCGAGCGGATCTTGGCGCCGAACAATTCGATGACCCAGTTGAGCTTCGGCAATTGTGCGCCTTCGAGGAAGGTGCGCGTCTGCGGCGCCATCGAGCCGGGCGGCTTCAGCATGCCCACCAGCGCATAGACCATGACGCTGGCGGCGATGAAATTGAACATGATGGTGGTGATGACGATGTGCGAGCCGCGTTTGGCCTGCAGATAGGCCGGGATCAGCGCCCACAGCGCGCCCATTGCCGCGGCGGCGATAATGGCAATCGGGAAGGTCAGCCACCAGGGCAGCACGCTGTCGAAGGCCAGGCAAACGATGCCGATGCCGAGACCGGCGATATAGCCCTGGCCCTCGCCACCGATGTTGAACAGGCCGCAATGCGCCGCAACCGCCACCGAAAGCCCGCTGAAGATGAAGGTGGTGGCATAGAAAAGCGTGAACGCGATGCCTTGGCCGCGACCGAATGCACCCTCGACCAGGACGACCGCTGCGCGCAGCGGGTTCTCGCCGACCAATATGACGACGAAGCCGGCAACGACGAAGGCGACGAACAGATTGATCAGTGGGATCAGCACGTAATCGGCCCAGGCCGGCAGCTTGGCATAGGGAGTGCTCACTCGGCGGCCTCCCGGTGCTCGACGCCGGCCATCAGCAGGCCGAGCTCGCCCTCGGTTGCGTCGGGGCCGCGCTCGCCGACGATGCGGCCGGCAAACATCACCAGAATGCGGTCGGAAAGCGAGCGGATCTCGTCGAGCTCGACCGAAACCACCAGCACCGCCTTGCCCTGGTCGCGCATGGCGATGAGGCGCTTGTGGATGAATTCGATGGCGCCGACATCGACGCCGCGCGTCGGCTGACCGACGATCAACACGCCGGGATCCTGTTCCATTTCCCGCGCCAGCACGATCTTCTGCTGGTTGCCGCCGGAGAAATTGGCGGTCTTGAGGCGGCAGTCGGCCGGGCGGATGTCGTATTTGACGATCTTGTCCCTGGCATCGTTACGGATGGCGTCGATGTCGAGGAACGGCCCCTTCAGATAGCGCTCGTCGTCCTGGTAGCCGAGGATCGAATTCTCGTTCTCCTCGAAGGCCAGCACCAGGCCGACGTGATGGCGGTCCTCCGGCACATGGGCGAGGCCGCGCTCGCGCAACTCACCGGGATCGGCGGCGCCGGTGAGGTCGATCGGCTTGCCGTCCAGCATGACCGAGCCCGACACGGCGTGCCTGATGCCGGAAATCGCCTCGAGCAGTTCGGATTGCCCGTTGCCGGCGACGCCGGCAATGCCGACGATCTCGCCGGCATGGACGTCGAAGGAGACGTCGTCGACCATGGTGACGCCGCGGGAATCCTTCACCGTCAGGTTCTTGACCGCGAGCTTGACGCCGCCGGCCTTCGCCTCGCCCTTCTCGACGCGCAGCAGCACACGCCGGCCGACCATCAGTTCGGCCAGCTCCTCGACTGTGGTCTTCCTGGTTTCGCGTGTCGCCACCATCGTGCCTTGGCGCATCACCGAGACCGTGTCGGTGATCGCCATGATCTCGCGCAGCTTATGGGTGATCAGCACGACCGTCTTGCCCTGCTCCTTCAACTGCCTGAGGATGCGGAACAGATGGTCGGCCTCGGCCGGCGTCAGCACGCCTGTCGGTTCGTCGAGGATCAGGATCTCGGCGCCGCGATAGAGGGCCTTGAGGATTTCGACGCGTTGCTGCAGGCCGACCGGCAATTCCTCGATGATGGCGTCGGGATCGACTTCGAGCCCGTATTCGCGCTCTAGCCGCTCCAGCTCGGAACGCGCCTTGGCGATGCTCTTCTTCAGCAGCGCATCGCTTTCGGCGCCGAGAATGACGTTTTCCAGCACCGAGAAATTGTCGACCAGCATGAAATGCTGATGCACCATGCCGATGCCGAGCGCGATCGCATCGTTCGGCGTCTTGATCGATGCCGGCTGGCCGCCGACACGGATTTCGCCGGAGTCGGCCTGATAGAAACCATAGAGGATCGACATCAGCGTCGACTTGCCGGCGCCGTTTTCGCCGACGATGCCATGGATGGTGCCGCGCATAATCTCCAGATTGATGTCGCGGTTGGCGCGCACGGCGCCGAAGCTCTTGTCGATGCCGATCAGCTCGATTGCGGCTTGCGCCATGCAGCCTGTTCCCACTGTTATTTTTTTACCGCTTGGTCAAACGCCTAGCATGACGCCCAGTCTGTGCCAATTGGGTCTGTGCCAATTGGGCGGAGCAGGGTTCACTCTCGACAAATCCCGCCATGCTTGTCAATTTCCAACGTGGCCGCAGCCTGCACAATCGTCTGATCGAGGATTTCAAATGACCATGCCCGAGGACCGGCTGACTACGCTGGAAATCCGCGCCGCCGAGCAGGAGAAGACGATCGAGGAACTGTCCGGCCAGATCGCCGAGCAGTGGAAGGTGATCGAGCGCATGCAGCGCAAGCTCGACGCGCTGGCCGAGCGCTTCCTGGCGCTGGAGGAACAAGCCGCACCCGACGTGCCGGTAACCAAGCCGCCGCACTGGTGAGCGGCTGAAATGTAAAACCGCCGGGCTTTCACCCGGCGGCTCGGCAGTCTGCAATGTCGATCAATCAATACGGGCAGGCATTGTCCGACATGTAGTCATGCACCTTGATGGTGCCGGCGATGATGTCGGCCTTGGCTTTTTCGACCGCCGCTTTCATCGCATCGTCGACAAGCGCCTTGTTGTTGTCGTCCATCGCGTAGTCGACGCCGCCTTCCTTGAGGCCGAGATCGTTGACGCCGGCTGTGAACTTGCCGTTCTTGGCATCCATGAAGGTGTTGTAGACAGCAACGTCGACGCGCTTGACCATGGAGGTCAGCACCTTGCCGGGCTGCAGGCCGTTCTGGTTGGAATCGACGCCGATGCCGAGCTTGCCGGCGTCGGCCGCTGCCTGCAGCACACCGACACCGGTGCCGCCAGCCGCAGCATAGATCACGTCGGCGCCCTGGTCGATCTGCGTCTTGGCGATCTCACCGCCCTTGGCGGGATCGTTCCAGGCTGCCGGCGTATCGCCGGTCATGTTCTGGATGACGTCGGTGGCGCCGGCCGCCTTGGCGCCGCCGACATAGCCGCAGCCAAACCTGCGGATCAGCGGAATGTCCATGCCGCCGACGAAGCCGACCTTCTTGGTCTTGGAAGCCATCGCCGCCATCACGCCGACGAGGTACGAGCCTTCCTGCTCCTTGTAGACCAGGGAGCGGACATTGGGCTTGTCCACGACCATGTCGATGATGGCGAATTTGGTGTCGGGGAACTCGGTGGCGATCTTGTCCAGCGCGTCAGCCCAGGAAAAACCCGCCATGACGATCGGATTGCGGCCGTCCTCGGCGAAACGGCGCAGCGCCTGCTCGCGCTGGGTGGCGTTGCTGACCTCGAATTCCACATAGGGGATGCCGGTCTCGGTCTTGAACTTTTCGGCGCCGTGGAAGGACGCCTCGTTGAACGACTTGTCGAACTTGCCGCCGAGATCGTAGAGGATCGCGGGTTGAATGTCCGCGGCGAAGGCCGGAAGAACCATTGCAGCTGCGGCCATAAGGCCGAGAACGATACGTTTCATGTGATCCACACCCCTGTCGGTTATTTGTCCATTATGCACCGCATGCCGGCCCGGTTCTCCGGCGGGCATGCGGCGTCAGGCAGGAGTGTCTTCCTCCCGCTTCGGGTCAATCTGGCACGGCCCGAAACAAAATTCACGTGGAATTTTGACCCTTTGGAAAAGCATGGCGCCGCAACGCGGCGCCACAGCATATTCATTGCGTCAGGGGCATAAAATCAGGCGGAGCCGGCGGCCGGAATGGCGCAGGAGACGCCGGTTCCCTGCAGGCCGCAATAGCCGTAGGGGTTCTTCGCCAGATATTGCTGGTGGTCTTCCTCGGCGAAGTAGAATTCCGGCGCCGGTGCGATCTCGGTGGTGATCTTGCCGCGTCCGGCACCGCGCAGCGAGGCCTCGTAAGCATCGCGCGAGGCGATCGCAGCCTGGTACTGCGCGTCATTGAACGTATAGATCGCCGAGCGGTAAGTGGTGCCGACATCATTGCCCTGGCGCATGCCTTGCGTCGGGTCGTGACTTTCCCAGAACAGCTTCAAAAGCTCGGCATAGGACACGATCTTCGGATCGTAGACGACGAGCACGACTTCGGCATGGCCGGTGAGCCCGGTGCAGGTTTCCTGATAGGTCGGATTGGGCGTCACGCCGCCGGCATAGCCGGCCGCCGTGACCCAGACGCCCTCGACCTGCCAGAACAGGCGCTCGGCGCCCCAGAAGCAGCCCAGGCCGAACATCGCCGTCTCCAGCCCTTCGGGATAGGGACCCTTGAGCGGCCTGTTCGAGACGAAGTGCTTCGATGCAGTCGGGATCGGCCGGTCGCGGCCGGGCAGCGCCTCGGAGGGCTTCGGCAGGTTGAGCTTCTTGTTCAGCATGTCGCTGAGAAACATAGTGCGGTTTCCTTTTCTTCTTGGTTGAGCTTTTCCCGGTCCACGAACGCAGGGTCCGGGAAAGCTGGAATGTCAGGTCGCGGCAAACCGCCCGCTGGGGCGCTGCCGCCTGTAGCCGATGGCGTAAAGAATGAACGCCAGCACCGCGAACACGGCGAAGCCGGGCTGGCTGAGCACCCAGGCGATGGCGCCATCCCACAGCAGCGGATTGACCTTGTCGCGGACGAAGCTTTCGAAGGCGCTGCGCGTATCCGGCGAGACCGCAAGCCAGCTGGTATTAAGCGGGGTCATCACCAGCGCCGAAGCCGCCACCGAGCGGGTCGCATCGAGCACGGCCATGATGACCGAAACCGACAGCGCGACCATTGCAGCGAGACGAAAGATGAAGCGGAACATCCAGACCCTTCCTCCCCAGGAGATTATCAGAATGTCGTGTCGGACTGTTAGATAGGATCTACTTGCTTCGCCTGCAATCGCGACACGCGAAGTTGAACCCGCGACCCCCGGTTCGGCGGAACCGGCGGCGCGCCGGACGGCGAGCACACCTCGGCCGCCCCTTTCGATAGGCTCCCTACGGGTGCTCCGGTAACATGGGGTGAGCATCCGTATCCGGCAAAGCGAATAGACTATCGTTATGTCTTGGCATTCGGCACCGGATCGACTAGATGAGCCCCGCGCCTGTTGCTTTGACAGCTCAGGTGCGGGGAAAGGGTATCCGCTGGTCGACGGCGCCCACGGCCGGAATTCCGGTCCGGAATCCCAAAGGAGATGCATCTCCCCAACCCGCGCGGCGAAACCGGCCGCGTCGAAAATGCTAAAGACGGAGAGGTGGCCGAGTGGTTGAAGGCGCACGCCTGGAAAGTGTGTTTACGGGAAACCGTAACGCGGGTTCGAATCCCGCTCTCTCCGCCAGATACCCACTTGAGCGTCTGTTATTGTTTCGCTTTGTGAGTTGCGGCCTTTCCGTTCCTAACGTCCGCAAACGATGAAGCTCGGCCACCATGCCGCCGCCCCTTTGTTGACTTTGCTTGGGAATCGGAGTGTCCGGAAAAACCGCAGGGCAGCCCCCAGGATTCGCGTCTGCGGACCCCAATCCGCCCCGCCGGCGCCTACAGGCAATCTACCCCAACGCCCCCCAAGCGGCGCCGGCCACTTTCAGCCCCTTCGTTCCAAAGTTGGCTTCCAGTCGCGATTGCGCGCCCGCTGATGGCCTTCGTAGTCAGGAATGCATGCGAAGAAGGTCGGTCACGGCCGGCAGCCTTGCAATTTGAGCAGACAAAGAGCCCGACCAAGTCGTCATGCATCGAGCCGTGGTCATGGCCGAGCCTGTCAATCAGCGCCTGGATGTCACGTTTCGTCGATTTGCAGCACATCGGGTGCGCACAATTGAATAGATGGTTTCGCGGGCGGACAGAGTGTCGGCGAGGGTCTTTCGAGTCATGGCGATTTTCCGTTGAAGGGGCTCGCCGCAACGGGAGGATTATATTCCTTAATGCTGATCCCCTGCATTGTCTCGTGCGGAATGGGCTCTCCGGCATTAGACAGGGATATCCGGAGTTCGCCGTCTCGGGTGGTGGCTTCGACCTTAATGGGCATGCCCGCGGCACAAAGTTATAGGTTCGAATCCTCTCCGGCGCAGCATTGCCGCAGTTCCTTGCCGACAACTATTCCTGCTGGAATTGACAGGGCCAATTTTCAGGCCTCGTCAAGCCAGAAGGCAACTCGGTCCGCGCGTCTCCGCAAGCCATGTTGAGCTGCCACTGGGACAGACCCGCCGAATTGGAAAGGTCGAGGCCCTCGATACGGGTCAGAAAGAAAAAGGCGCGGTCAAAGTCTATCGGCGCGGTGAACCTCGCTCCTCGGAAGTCCGCGCGTGCGAGATTGGCAAACGAAAAGCGGCTGCCGCTGATATCGGCGTCATGGAACTGCGCACGACCCAATTCCGCCTTTGTGAAATCAACATTGGTCAGATTGGCGTCCTGGAAATTCGAGCGCTGCATTTCAGCGCTCGCAAACACAGCGCCCTGCGCGTCCATACGGCTGAAGTCGGTCCTGTAGGCCTCGATTCTGTCGAACCGGGCGCCTTTGGCGGTCGAGTCGGCCAAGGAAGCACGCACAAGAGTTGCCTTCTCAAGATTTGCCGCACGGAGATTGGTGTTCCTGAGGTCGGTCGAAGTGAAATCAACACCGAACAGGTTCGCCCCGCTCAGGTCCTGTCCATCTAGGATGAGAAGTTTCTTGTCACACTCTTGCCAATTGACGCCAGGCGTCGCGGCTGCGTCGCAATTTTGAGCGGCAGCGGCGTTCTGCCAAGCAAACACAGTGCAAACCGCTAGAACCAAGCCGGATGTGCCGTAAGCTCTGGTTCGCCTCAAAGTCATTGTTGCTGGACCTCTGCTACTCGCCGACACTCACCCTTACCACATCTGCTGACACTCGAGCCACGGTGACCACATGGCTGTGCTCGCGGCGCATTGGGTCAAGCCTGGTGTGAAGCTCCGCGTCAAACACCTTCGCGGCGAATTCTAGGCGGCCAGCTTACATTAGCCAGAGTGAACAGAACGTGATTACGGGCCAGGCCTTCACACCTTCGCCTTGCACCAGCCCGCCCACCTAGCATGCCCCGCCATCGCGAACGGCCCAGCACGGGCGAAAGACAAGCTCCTTCCTGGCGCTGCGCCGCGTGCAGTCGGAACAAATGGGATCGACGCCGGTTAACAATCGAAGGGACCGCAGACGAAGCGGTATGATGATGATTGATATATTTAGCTTCGAACTGGCCAATGCCAGGCTGCGCGTTAAACGGGCCGAGCGCTCGCTGAAGCGTGCGAATGAACTGTTGTTGAACGATGGCTGTGTCGCCGTCAATCTCGCGTTGTGCGACCGCATACGGTCTGAGCAAAAACGCGTGATTGAGGCCCGGGAACGCATGACGAAGATCGATCGGAAGAATTGACCCATGATGCTCGCGACCCTCCACCTTGAAACTGCGAGATACGGCGACGAATATCGCGTCGCAAGGCTCGCGCTGTTGAGGCAGCAAATGATACGGCACATCAAGCGCACAGACGCCTCGGCGCAGAAAGTCGAACAATCGCTGGCAAGATTGGCCGAAGCAAACACGCTCGGGGACCGGCTCGCGCAACAGTAGGTCCGCGCGCTCTACCGTCGTTTGACGATGACCCCGTCGTGCTGCGTCGCCAACAACAAGGCTGCATCAACGTCGCACCTGCGCTCGCTGGGCGTCGCGCCCCAAAAGCACAAGGCAGTCGTTTCGGCGAAGATCCAAGAAGTGTCGATATTTTCACCTTCCTAGGGACGCAGGCACAACGCCAAAATGAAGGCCGCGATAAGCAGCATGGCAGGCAGAGGGGCGCGCGAAGGCTACTGAGCGGCTTTCATCTCGCCGCACCCTTGCCTCAGATCAGCCTACAACCAATCGGCCCGCGCTTCACCAGAAGCACGGGCTTTGGTCGACTCGGCACTATCGCCGCCCCGTCTAGCGCGGGACCGCTTGTATTCCCGAGACTGAGCGCTCTGTTTCGCTGGAGAAAACCACGAAGGCAAAGATCAGCACGGCGACAGCGACAATCATTGAGCCGGTGGCGACGATCGGCTCGAGCGCCGGATTTCCCTGCAGCATCAGGTAAAGCGCCGGCAGCATCACGACCAGGCCGAGATTGTAGACGCCATAGTGGATCATCGCGCTCCTGCGGGCCGCCTTCGCCGGGTTCAGCGCATAATAGCCGCCGAATATTGCACTGGTGACCCATCCCAGCAGGTTGATGTGCGCGTGAGCCGGAAACGCGCCGTGATCGCCTGAAATTGCCATCTGCAGGCCAGCTGCAATTCCCAGAATTAGAAAGACGATGGCTGTCTTGAAAAAGAGTTCCGAAACCTTAGGCATGTCATTCTCCCAAACCCGTTTTGCCGCCGCATCATGCTTTGTTTGCGGTGACCTTGCCAAGGGGACCGTCGGGCCTGCCGAACCATTTATTGGCGGCCTGACGGCCCGTTGGCGGCCGGCCACCGGGTCTGGCCGGTTTGCGAGGCCAGCCGGCAAAAAATATGCGCTGACGCTAATTTGATTGCAATATCACCCGCCAGGCTTCCATGTCGTTCTCACAAGGGAAGTCCTGCACGATGGTGGTGCCATACGCGCCAAAGGTCTGCCCGTCAGTGTTGCAGCAAGGCCTCGCCAAACTTCTCCCACAGCTGTTCGCAATCTGTTGCTCTGAGGCTGGGGGTTCCGAGTGGGCCATATCTGATGACGGCGGCGTGAACATCATAGCCAACGATAGGTGCATTGGCGACAAAGTGGATAGCCTCGCCCAATCGGCGAGAGCCAATTGGCGCATCGGTTTTGTTGGTGATGTCGAAGACACCACAAATATCCACTTCCTGATTTCTGGCTGCCAACGCAGCTTCCATTACCTGTTCGTGCATCATCGAAATCTCTCCTAACGGTCTAAGTCCAAGAACCGCGGCTTGTGCTGGCCCGGCAACTGACAACCGGCAAATCGAAGTGCCTTTTGCAGCATCTCGATTGGCTCTTGCTGCGAGCCACTCCGCCCGCTCCCGCGGCAGGCCGATAAGGCAACTGCCAGCGAAATTCGCAGGCACGTCCACGGTCGCATCAAACACGGCCCACGTGCCAGTCGGCTCCTGAACGGGCAAAAACCTCATAACAGCGCCTGCTAATATACTATGTCGACTGTGAGGACGGGACTTTTTTCCTGCATCAACTAAACGAATGAGAGCTGGTGTCGAAGTGCCGGGCGCGCTCGTCGAAAACAAGTCGTCGGCGACATCGCCAGGATCGAAGGTGCGCCTGATCTGCGATCCGGCCGCATTCGGGGCTCGCCGACAGGGACAAGCACGAGATGCCGGAGACAAGCGCGGCCAAATGTTCATCCAGAATCGCGATTTCGTTGCGGATAGATCGTCTCGCCGCGCTTCAGCATCTCCACGAAAGCCGCGATCTTCTTCTTGCGTCCCGCTTCGGTCTTCATGTTGTGGGTGCGGAAGGCGAGCGCGAAGCGGTTTTGCCCGCTGAGCTTTGCCAGCATCTCTTTCGCCCTGGGCTCGGCGTCTATTGCCGCCTGCAGATCGTCGGGGATCTTCATCTCCTTGCCGCTCCTATAGGCGCGCGCCCAGCGGCCATCTGCCTTGGCTGCCTCGACTTGTTTCAGCCCGTGCTCGGTCATCCGGCCCTCCTCGATCAGCCGGGCGACATTGTCGACATTGATCTGGCTCCAGGTGCTCTTCTTGCCGCGCGGGGTGTAGCGCTGCAGGTAGCTTTTGCCGTCCAACGCCTTTCGCACCGCATCGATCCAGCCCCAGCACAACGCCACGTCGATGGCTTGCTTCGGCGTAATCGACGGCAGTCCCGAATCGAGCTTGTGGATCTTGATCCAGACTTCGTCCTCGCTGTCGTGATGCTCGCCAAGCCAGGCATGGAAGCTTTCCGCGTCCCTGAACTCGCGCACCTTGGCGGGGTCGACCTTGACGGGCGCCATCAGCCGGTCGGCCCTTGACGCAGACGCGTAACGATGCCGAACCGCTTGCCGGCCGCGCGCGCGCTCATATCAGCTCCAAGTCCGCAATCCGCAGGCGTGATGATTCTCGCCGGCACGCATTCAGCCCGCACGATTGGGCGTGCCGAGGACATGGGATTTCGGCGGCAGCATGACATCGTCGAATGTCTGCGTGAACATCGCCGCCGCAAAGAAAGCGACGGCGCGCAGGGTTTCGGTGCCGGTGTTGACGAGGTCGTGCCGGACCGGCGTCGGAAGTACCAGGACGCTGCCGGGCCCGACCGGGTGGGTGGTGCCGCCCTCCATATGTAGCTCGCCGGTGCCGGCGATGATGTATTGCGTCTCCTCTGTGGCGTCGCTGTGCCAGCCGAGCCGCTTGCCGGGCTCGATCTCGTAGACAATGACCGAGGACTGGGTGGTGCCGTGCCCGCCGTAAGCCGCGAAGGCGCCGGCCCATTTGACCGACGGGTCGTCCTCTGCCCAAACCAGCGAACGTTCGAGCCTGTCGGATGCGACGACTGCTGTCATGGCTTCGTTCCTCTCAGCGAATTGCGAACACGAATCTAAATGATTTTTCTGGTCTGCGTCAGCAAAACTGGCTGCCAACCGTTTCCTCGCCCATTGCGCGTGACGATTTGTCGGCGGGCCGCGATCCAATCTATTCTACTCTCGGGCAGGATCACTGAGCCGATTCCCCAATGCAACCAAGCCTTTACCTTTTAGCCAGTTTGGAGTTGCCCCTGCGTTGCGTTCGTGGTCCGGTACAACCAGGGCGCTCAATGCGGCATTCGGCAACGGTCGCCTCACCGACCGTCAAGGCAACACACCGTCAAGCCAACCCAGGAGATAGCAATGGGCATTTTCGACAGTATCAAAGGTGCGATTTTCGGAAACGCGGTTGCGGCCGAAGCGCCGCCGGCGCAACCGTCTCCCGCGCCTGCTTCGAGCACGGCCACCCAGCCGACGGCGCCTACCCGATCCGCCCCGGCTGCAACTCCGGCTCCGGCCGCGCCGGCCGCACCGTCCTCTGCCCCGGACATCGCTGCCATTCTCGACAAAGCGGTGGCCGCGAAGGGGCAAAAGCTCAACTGGAAGAATTCGATTGTCGATCTGATGAAGGCTCTGAATATCGACAGCAGCCTCGGCGCCCGCAAGGAGCTTGCGCACGAGCTGAACTACACCGGCGACATGAACGACACTGTAACGATGAATCTGTGGCTGCACGACGCACTGATGAAAAAGCTGGCCGAGAATGGCGGCAAGCTTCCGAGCGACCTGGCCGCCTAGAGTCACAAGACGAGGAATTCCGGGAAATGTGTGACGGTTTTCCGTCCGGAATTGTGTAAACAAAAAAGCCAGACCGGTTCGGCGTTTCCGTGGAACGACGAACCGTCCTGGTCCTGCCCGCATCGTGGTTCTTGCTGCGTTGGCTTCGGCCGCAACCGAGCAGACCACACTGCCCAGCAATCAGACTGCCAAGTAAAATTGAGACCGATCCCGGCCGCCGGGATCGGTCTTTGGCGAAGTGAACATGGCACAAAAGCGCTGCCACCTCGCGCCCGGGTTGCCTCACGCAAAACCGACGATTTCGGTCGCTGCCCACGCGCTGGTAGGACCACCATTTCGCTGGCGAAACGCGACGTTCGGCGTATCATTCTCCCGGTAGAGGGTTCATGGTGGGAGGAAGCCAATGAACGTGGTGCAGCGGGTGACGGTCGCCGACTTGACGGCCCAAGAGCTTGTTTCATCTGCGCTTTCACGGTTCGGCGCCGGCGACACCATATCGACGAGGGCGATGCTGGACATCGTTCGCAGGACGGCCCCGGCCTGCGGCGACAGTGACGACGATCTGGTCGGGCTTATCGTCATGACGGCCGTTGGTAGGACCATGGGCGTCGTGTTCGACCATCGCTCCAATTAGCAATCCGGAACGAATACCAGGCTGCGCCCAGAACTAGCGGCGGGCGGTTGGCAGCGCCGCCAAAGAGGCCAGCCTGTTTGTGCGTGAAGGTCGGCCTGGCGCCAAGCCCTTGCTTTGAGCAAAACCGCTGCTCATGCCGGGTCATGCCCGAAGGCGGTAATTGGGCGACACGCTCGAAGGAACTCGCTGAAATCTTGCCCGTTATGCTCTCGTTGAGATGAGGAGAGCTGCCATGGCCGACGACAAAACCAAGACCGACAGTCGCGACCGCTCACGAGTGGCGGGCGGCGAAGACTACGAGGTACGTCACCTCGCCGAGGAAGCGGGCATCACCCCGGATCAGGCCCGCACGCTGATCAAGCGCCACGGCACCGACCGCAAGGTGCTGAACGAAATCGCCGAGAGCATAAGAGCGTCGTAATGGCCGACAAGAAAACCGCAATGGCCGACCGCAAGACGCGCGATCCGGACGAAAAGGAGGCTCTGCGTCTGGCCGAAACCACCGACGTTTCGCCGAAGCAGGCGAAGGATCTGATGCGCAAGCACGGCAAGGACAGCCCGAAGGTCGAGAAGGAAGCCAAGAACTTCAAGGCCGAGGGCTGAACGCGCCAAGCCGGTTGGAAGCGCGGCACAGGGTTGTGGCCGCAATCTTGCGGCTTATCGGTTTTCTAACAAATTCGGCCTATCCCTTCCGCTATCGCGGCTCAGGGATGCCATATGCGCGGGATATCTGGTGAGGCGAGGCCGTCGATAGACGACATACGGCATGTGAGGCTGGTGTTTTGCCTGCTGGCGGCGGTCGTGATGGCGGCGGCGCTCCTCGCCTTTGCCACCTCCCTCCTGCAGGATCCCGATAGCTGGTGGCACATCAAGGTCGGCATGGATATGCTGGCAAGCCGCACATTCCCTACTGTCGACATCTATTCCTACACTTTTGCCGGCCAGCCATGGATCGCCAAGGAATGGCTTAGCCAGGTTCTCCTTGCAATTGCCTTTGAAGCCGGCGGCTGGAACGGCGTGGTGCTGCTGGCGACTGCAGTAATCGCGCTGACGATCTTCTTGACGTCGTGGTATCTCAGCGCGTGGTTGAAGCCGACGCTGGCGATAGGAGTGACGCTGGTTCTCGCGCTGGTGATCGGGCCGATCTACGTCGCCCGGCCGCACATCTTTACCTTGCCTATCATCGTCGTCTGGACCGCCGGTCTTTTCCAGGCCGCACGCAACGAGAAAGCGCCGCCTTTATGGTTGCTGGCGCTGCTTTGCCTGTGGGCCAATATCCATGCCACCTTCACCTTCGGTTTCGTCATCGCCGCCTTCGCCGGCCTCGACCTCGTCATGCGCACACGCTTGTCGAACCCCCGGCTGCTGGCCAAGTGGATCGCTTTCGGGCTGCTTTGCCCGCTGGTCAGCCTACTCAATCCCTATGGCGTCAAGGCAATACTCGCCACATTCACCGTGGCCTATGGCAATGAGGCGGTGCCTTACATTGCGGAGTGGCAACCCTTCGACGCCTCGCGGCACACCCTCCAGGAGGTGGCCATGTTGCTGGCGTTTTTCGGGCTGCTCGTGTCGAGATTGCGCATTGGCTGGGCCAAGGCGCTGTTCCTTGTCTTCACGTTGCACGTCTATCTCACCCACATACGGTTCATGTATTTGTTCTTTCTTCTCGTGCCGGTGGTCCTTGCCGTCGAGGTCGCGCAACAATATCCAGCGCTTTCAGCCGAGAAATGGGCGGCGGAAAAGCGCGACGGACTCGAACAATTTTTCGCACGGCAATTTTCCAGGATTTGCGCTGGAATTGCCGTTTTGCTGGTTTTGGCGGCTGCCGCATTCACGATCTATCCGGTCGCGCCGAGCCAGAAGACCTCGGCGAGGGACGCACTGGCTTTCGCCCAAACCTATAGTCTGTCGGGCAATCTGCTGAACTCCTACGATTTCGGCGGCACGCTGATTTTCCACGGCGTCAAGACGTTTATCGACGGCCGCGCGGATCAGCTCTTCCTGAATGGCTTTACGGAAACGGATGAACAGACCGGGCACAGCCGGGGCAAGCCGATCCTGAAAGCCCAACTCGACAAATATGCGATAGACTGGGCATTGTTGACCGCCGACGACAGCCGCATTCCGTTCTTCGACGAACTGGGCTGGAAGCGGGCCTATACGGACGATTACGCGGTGATCTATACCCGCGCGGACTGATCCCGGCAGCTTCGCGCGCCGGTGCGCACCTCCCTCCTAAAGCTGTGGCCAGCGCCGAGGCGGCGAAATCCTTATGGGATTTTAATTTCTTTGCTCGGCGTCCCGTCTCGAACCTTTATGGCACTTTGATCCATATTCGCCGGAGCGATGTATCCGGCCGCCGATATGATGCGGCGCGCGGGCTTGGATAGTTTTGTCTAAGTTTACGGAACAAACAAATATAAGGAAATGCACGGTTGGACATAGTTGTTATCGCGACTGGAATTGCGTTCTTTGCTCTATGCTTCGGCTACATCAAAGCCTGCGACAAGCTATAATTTTAGGGGATCGCAACATGCTATTCGACTATATCCTCGGTGGCGCCGTGACCTTGTTTCTTCTCGCTTACCTGACATACGCCCTCGTTCGCCCGGAACGCTTCTGATCTCCGCTGGCAAGGAGCCAACCCCATGACAATCAACGGATGGCTGCAGATCCTCGTCTATTGCGGGATCGTCGTTTTGCTGGCCAAGCCGCTCGGCGGCTACATGCATCGCGTTTTCAGCGGCGAGCGCACATTCCTGTCGTCAATTCTGGCCCCGCTCGAGCGCGGGCTCTACCGCATATCAGGGACCAGCGAGCGCGAGGAGCAGCACTGGACCTCCTATGCGGCGGCCCTGCTGTTCTTTAACCTGGCCGGCTTCCTGGTGCTCTATTTGCTGCAACGGCTGCAAGGCGGCCTGCCCTACAATCCGGCCGGCATGACCGCCGTCGAACCTGGGCTGGCCTTCAACACCGCCGCCAGCTTCATGACCAACACCAACTGGCAGAACTACGGCGGCGAAAGCACGATGTCCTACCTCGTGCAGATGGCCGGCTTGACCGTGCAGAACTTTCTGTCGGCGGCGACCGGCATCGCCATTGCGGTCGCGCTGATCCGCGGCTTTGCCAGGGCCTCAGGCAAATCCATCGGCAATTTCTGGGTCGATATGACCCGCTGCACGCTCTATCTGCTCTTGCCGTTCTGCATCGTCCTGACGCTGGTCTATGTCTATCTTGGCACGCCGCAAACGCTCGCTGCCTACGTCAACGCGACGACGCTCGAAGGTGCGCAGCAGACCATCGCAGTCGGGCCTGTCGCTTCGCAGATCGCTATCAAAATGCTTGGCACCAACGGCGGCGGCTTCTTCAACGCCAATGCAGCGCATCCCTTCGAAAATCCCGACGCGATCTCCAACCTGCTCCAGATGGTGACGATCTTCGCCCTCGGCGCGGCGTTGACCAATGTCTTCGGCCGCATGGTCGGCAACCAGCGCCAGGGCTGGGCAATTCTATCGGCGATGGGCGTGCTGTTCATCGCCGGCGTTGCCGTTTGCTACTGGGCGGAAGCCGCTGGCAATCCGCTCGTCCATGCGCTGGGCATCGATGGCGGCAACATGGAGGGCAAGGAGAGCCGTTTCGGCATCGCCCTGTCGGCACTGTTTGCCGTCATCACCACGGCCGCGTCCTGCGGCGCGGTCAATGCCATGCATGACAGCTTCACCGCACTTGGCGGCATGATCCCGATTATCAACATGCAGCTCGGCGAGGTCATTGTCGGCGGCGTCGGCGCCGGCTTCTACGGTATCCTGATGTTCATCGTCATCGCCGTCTTTGTCGCCGGGCTGATGGTCGGACGTACGCCCGAATATCTCGGCAAGAAGATCGAGGCCAAGGAGGTCAAGATGGCGATGCTGGCCGTGCTCTGCCTGCCGCTGGCAATGCTGATCTTCACCGCTATCGCGGTGGTGCTGCCGACCGGCGTTGCTTCCATCGCCAATGCCGGTCCACACGGCTTCTCCGAAGTTCTCTATGCCTACACCTCGGCCGCGGCGAACAATGGCTCCGCCTTTGGCGGTCTCAGCGGAAACACGCCCTGGTACAACATAACGCTCGGCATCGGCATGCTGATGGGCCGCTTCCTGGTCATCATTCCGTCGTTGGCGATTGCTGGCTCGCTGGTTGCGAAGGAGACCGTCCCAGCCTCCGCTGGTACCTTCCCGACCGACGGTCCGCTGTTCGTCGGGCTGCTGGTCGGTGTCATCCTGATCGTCGGTGGCCTGACCTTCTTCCCGGCCCTGGCGGTCGGACCGATCGTCGAGCACCTGGCGATGATTCACGGTCAGACATTCTGAAACGGCCATGCCTTGGTTCAACCTCATACGTCGGCACCACCGTCATCAACCCGATGACGGAAGGCCGGATGACGGGAGGGACGAGACGCCCCCTCCTTTCCCGACGCTGTCCACATTCCTCGCTATTGCGGCAGCCTTGATCATGATCTGGCTGCTGGCTTACGGGCCGCCGCACCTTCGTTCGGCACACGATCGACCGGTCAACAACATCGACACTGGAGCCACCAAATGAGCCCGTCGAAATCCGTGAGCATCATGGATACCCGCATTCTGTGGCCCGCTATCGCCGGTTCCTTCAGAAAACTGAACCCGCGCACCTTGATGCGGAACCCGGTGATGTTCGTCGTCGCCGTCGTCTCGGCGCTCACCACCGTGCTGTTCGTCAAGGATCTCGTTACCGGCGGCGGCGATCTTGGCTTCACGCTGCAGATCATCATCTGGCTGTGGTTCACCGTGCTCTTCGCCAATTTCGCCGAAGCGGTGGCCGAAGGCCGCGGCAAGGCGCAAGCTGACTCGCTGCGTCGGGCGCGCACCGAGACGCAGGCCAAGCTGTTGAACGGCGGCGACCGCCGCAAGTTCAAACTGGTGCCCGGCACCAGCCTGAAGGTCGGCGACATCGTGCTTGTCGAAGCCGGCGACATCATCCCCTCGGACGGCGAGGTGGTCGAAGGCGTAGCATCGGTCAACGAGGCGGCCATCACCGGCGAATCCGCACCGGTCATCCGCGAATCCGGAGGCGATCGTTCGGCGGTGACTGGCGGCACGCAGGTCTTGTCCGACTGGATCCGCGTGCGCATCACTGCGGCTGCCGGCCATACATTCCTCGACCGCATGATCTCGTTGGTCGAGGGCGCCGAGCGCCAGAAGACACCCAACGAGATCGCGCTCAACATCCTGCTCGTCGGCATGACGCTGATCTTCGTGCTGGCGACGGCGACGATCCCGAGCTTCGCCTCGTATTCGGGCGGCTATATCTCGGTGACGGTGCTGGTCGCCCTGTTCGTTACCCTGATTCCGACCACAATTGGCGCCCTGCTGTCGGCCATCGGCATTGCCGGCATGGACCGCCTGGTGCGCTTCAACGTGCTCGCCATGTCGGGCCGCGCTGTCGAGGCGGCCGGCGATGTCGACACGCTGCTGCTCGACAAGACCGGAACCATCACGCTGGGCAACCGCCAGGCGACGGCATTTCGTCCGATCAAGGGCGTCACCGAACAGGAACTGGCCGACGCGGCTCAGCTTGCCTCGCTTGCCGACGAAACGCCGGAAGGCCGCTCGATCGTCGTCCTGGCGAAGGAAAAATACGCCATCCGCGCCCGCGACATGGCAAGCCTGCACGCGACGTTCGTGCCCTTCACCGCGCAAACCCGCATGAGCGGCGTCGATCTGGAAGGCTCCTCGGTCCGCAAGGGCGCAGTCGATGCGGTGCTTGCCCACGTCAACCTCTCGACCGTTGCCACAGGCAGTACGCGTCCCGGCAGCGACACCATCCGCGACCTCCAGGGGATCGCCGACGAGATCGCCAAATCCGGCGGCACCCCACTGGCCGTCGAGCGCGACGGGCGCCTGCTCGGCGTCGTCCACCTGAAGGACATCGTCAAGGGCGGCATCGCAGAACGCTTTGCCGAATTGCGCCGCATGGGGATCCGCACGGTGATGATAACCGGCGATAATCCGATGACCGCGGCGGCGATAGCGGCGGAAGCCGGCGTCGACGACTTCCTTGCCCAGGCGACGCCCGAGGACAAGCTGAAGCTGATCCGCGACGAACAGGCCAAGGGCAAGCTGGTCGCGATGTGCGGCGACGGCACCAACGATGCGCCGGCCCTTGCCCAGGCCGACGTCGGCGTTGCCATGAACACCGGCACGGTTGCGGCGCGCGAGGCCGGCAACATGGTCGACCTCGACAGCGATCCGACCAAGCTGATCGAGGTCGTCGAAATCGGCAAGGCGCTGCTGATGACGCGTGGGTCGCTGACCACCTTCTCCATCGCCAACGACGTGGCCAAGTATTTTGCCATTATCCCGGCAATATTCGCAGTCTTCTACATCGCCCCGGGCCAGACTGCCGGGCCACTGCAAGCGCTCAACGTCATGCATCTGGCGACGCCGCAGAGCGCTATCCTCTCGGCCATCATCTTCAACGCGCTGATCATCATTGCGCTGATCCCGCTGTCGCTGAGGGGCGTCAAATACCGCGCGGTCGGCGCCGGTGCCCTGCTCAGCCGCAATCTCATTGTCTATGGCCTCGGCGGCGTGGTCGTCCCCTTCGTCGGCATCAAGGTGATCGACATGGCCATCACTGCTCTCGGTCTCGCATAAGGAACCACGTCGATGCTCAATCAAATCAGGCCCGCGATCGTCATGATCGTCTTCTTCACCGTTCTGACGGGTTTGGTCTATCCGATCGGCATGACCGGCATTGCCCAGGCGCTGTTTTCGCGCCAGGCCAATGGCAGCCTGGTCGAGAAGGACGGCAAGCTCGTCGGTTCCGAGCTGATCGGCCAGGCTTTTGCCAGCGACCGCTATTTCCATGGCCGCCCGTCGGCCGCCGGCGACGGCTACAATGCCGCCGCCTCGGGCGGCTCGAATCTCGGCCCAACCAACCCGAAGCTCATCGACCGTATCAAGAGCGACGCCGAACAGTTGAGAGCAGAAAACCCGAACCAGCCGGTGCCGATGGATCTGGTCACCACGTCCGGCAGCGGGCTCGATCCGCATATCAGCCCCGATGCGGCCTATTTTCAGGTTGCCAGGGTGGCCAAGGCCAGGGGCGTCGATGAATCCAGGATCAAATCGGTTGTCGACAGCCAAGTCGAGGACCGCGAGTTGGGCTTCATCGGCGAGCCGGTGGTCAATGTGCTGGCCCTCAACCTTGCACTGGACGATGCGATGAAACAATGAAAGGCGGCGCCGGGATCGACACCGAAGCTTGCGCCGTTCATGATTGACCCTTATGCCAGACGACAGCCGCACCGCCGAAACCAGGCCGTCTCCCGACGCGCTGCTCGCGCATGCCGAGCGGGAGGAGCGCGGTCGCCTGAGGATATTTCTCGGCGCCGCCCCCGGTGTCGGCAAGACCTACGAGATGCTGATGTCGGGCCGCGCCAGGCTGGCCGACGGGGTCGACGTGGTGATCGGCATCGTCGAGACGCACGGCCGCAAGGAAACCCAGACGCTGGTCGAGGGCTACGAGGTCATTCCTCGTCTTGAGATCGACTACAAGGGGCGGGTCCTCGAGGAGATGGACCTCGACGCTATCCTCGCCCGGCGCCCGGCGCTGGTACTGGTCGACGAACTCGCCCATACCAACGCGCCAGGCAGCCGTCACCCCAAGCGCTACCTCGACGTCCAGGAAATCCTGACGCACGGCATCGATGTCTACACGACTCTTAACATCCAGCACGTCGAGAGCCTGAACGATGTCGTGGCGCAGATCACCCGCGTCAGGGTGCGGGAAACTGTCCCCGACTCCATAATCGACCAGGCCGACGACATCGAGATCGTCGACCTCACCCCCGACGACCTGATCAAGCGGCTGGAGGAAGGCAAGGTCTACATCCCCAGCACCGCCCAGCGCGCCATCGAGAACTACTTCTCGCCGGGTAACCTGACGGCGCTTAGGGAACTGGCGCTGCGCCGCACCGCCCAGCGTGTCGACGAGCAGTTGCTCAACCATATGCAGGCCCACGCCATTCCGGGACCGTGGGCGGCGGGGGAAAGGGTTCTCGTCTGCGTCGATGCGCGTCCGGGCGGGGCGGCCCGTGTACGCTATGCGCGGAGGTTGGCCGACCGGCTCCGCGCCCCCTGGACGGCGCTTCATGTCGATACCCCTCGTTCAGCTGCCATGCCCGAGGAGGACAAGGATCGGCTGGCGACGCAACTGCGCCTTGCCGAGCAGCTCGGTGCCGAGGTGACGACCATTCCGGGTCAGAACGTCGCGCAAGACATCGTTCGCCACGCGACGGCGAACAACTTCACCCATATCGTGATCGGCAGGCCGACCCGATCGCGCTGGCGCGAATTGATCGAAGGCTCGCTCACCTATGATCTCATCCGCGACGCCGGCAACATCAGCGTCCATGTAATTTCGGGAACCGACAAGGGCACCGACGCACCCTCGAAAAATGTCAGCGCGGCAACCGAGCAGAAGCAGTTTCAGGTTAGGCCCTACCTGCTAGCCACAGCCTATGTCATGGGCTCCCTCGCCTTCAGCACTGTTCTCGACCAGTTTCTCGACGTTCGCAATCTGGCCATTGTCTTTCTGCTGGCGGTGCTCACATCGGCTGTAACGGGCGGGCTCTGGCCAGCCTTGTACGCCTGTGTCGTCAGCGCCCTTGCATTCAATTACTTTTTCCTAGAGCCGCGCTACACACTGACGATCAGGGAGCCGGAGAGCATCGTTGCGCTTGCCGTGTTCCTTGTTGTCGCCGTTATCGCCAGCAATCTGACGGCGCGGGTGCAGCGTCAGGCGATCGCCGCCAGCTCACGGGCGCGTGCCACGGAAGACATCTATCAGTTTTCAAAGAAGCTCGCCGGCGCCGGCACCTTGGACGACGTGCTATGGGCCACTGCCTTCCAGATCGCCTTGATGCTGAAGCTGCGCGTGGTGCTGCTTTTGCCTGAGGACGGCACAATCGCGGTCAAAGCCGGCTACCCGCCCGACGACACGCTGGCCGAGGCCGATATCGCAGCAGCCCGCTGGGCATGGGAGCATAACCGCGCCGCCGGACGCGGCGCCGACACGCTGCCGGGCGCAAAACGCCTCTATCTGCCCTTGCGGACCGGACGCACGGCGGTCGGCGTCGTTGGGCTCGACAACGACAAGCAAGGTCCGCTGCTGACACCCGAGCAGCAGCGTCTGCTCGATGCGCTCGCCGACCAGGCGGCGGTCGCCATCGAGCGCATCCAGCTCGTTGCCGATGTTGACCGGGCCCAGCTTGCGGCCGAGGCAGATCGTCTGCGCTCGGCCTTGCTCACTTCCATTTCCCACGATTTAAAAACGCCGCTTGCCGCCATCATGGGCGCGGCCGGAACACTCAGGCACTTCGAGGCCGCACTTCCCGAGCAGGACCGGGCGGAACTGCTGTCGACCGTGCTTGATGAATCGGAAAGGCTGAACCGCTTCATCGCCAACCTGCTCGACATGACCAAAATCGAATCCGGCACGATGCAGCCGAATTATGCGTTTCACTATCTCGGCGACATTGTCGGCTCAGCTCTGCATCGGGCCCGCAAAATCGTCGGCGAGCACAAGACCGAGATCGATATTCCATCGGATCTGCCGATGTTGCGGGTTGACCCCGTTCTGTTCGAACAGGTGCTGTTCAACCTCCTCGACAATGCTGCAAAATACGCGCCGCCAGGTTCGACGATCCGCTTGCAGGGCTGGCTAGACAATGGATTCGTCATCCTGCAGATCATGGATGAGGGACCAGGCATTCCGCCAGCGGATCTAGAGCGCGTTTTCGACACTTTCTACCGTGTGCGCAAGGGCGACCAGGTGCGTGCCGGCACAGGGCTCGGCTTATCGATCTGCCGCGGCTTCATCGAAGCGATGGGCGGCACCATCTCAGCGGCAAACAGGACCGACCGTGCCGGTGCGGTTTTCACCATCAAGATGCAGGTGGTGCCGGCAGAGCTGCCCAACCTCGGCGAACCCGAAGCAGGCCATCAGAATATGGACGATCTGGCATGACGAGCCTGGACGTCAGGATATTGGTGGTCGAGGACGAACCGCCGATCCGAAAACTGCTTCGCGTCGGGCTCGGCAGCCAGGGCTATGCGATCAGCGAGGCGCCGAACGCCAACGTGGCGATCGAACTCATCGAGGCGGAAAAACCGGACCTTGTGCTGCTCGATCTCGGCCTGCCCGGCATGAGCGGTCATGATTTGCTCCGCAAATGGCGGGATGATGGCCTGGACATTCCCGTGGTTATTCTTTCCAGCCGCACTGATGAGGCCGGCATCGTCTCGGCCCTCGAACTCGGCGCCGATGACTATGTCACCAAGCCATTCGGTATGAACGAGCTTGTCGCACGCATCCGCGTCGCGCTTCGGCACAAGTTCCAGCAGCAGGGTGAGAGGCCGGTGTTCCAAACCGGCGACCTCTCCGTCGATCTGGTGAAGCGCATCGTCAAGGTCGAGGACAGGGAGATAAAGTTCTCGCCGAAGGAGTACGACATTCTTCGCACCTTGGTGCAGCACGCCGGCAAGGTTCTCACCCACCAGTTCCTGCTGAAGCAGGTCTGGGGCGATTCCACCGACGTTCAATATCTCAGGGTCTACGTCCGGCAGATCAGGCAAAAGATCGAAAAAACGCCCGACCAGCCCCGCTATATCACGACCGAGACCGGCGTCGGATACCGGCTGCGCGAGGTCGATTGACGCGACGAGCATCCGAAGCCGCAATGCCTCTCCCAATCCGCTTCAAATCAGCGGCGGCCATGGCGTCGTCGGACAAAAGCCCTATATTAAGGGAGATTGGTTTGTGCGGGAATGAACGAATGCCGCGGCTCCGTCAATTGCAGTTTTTTGGGTCGGCAGTGCTGACTGCAGCGATGCTGTCGGGCATAAATCCTGCTGCATCGGCACAGGTCGTTAGTCCGGCCGACCGCAACGTGTTAATCCAGCAAGACCAGTTGCAGATGTTGGAGAACAGGCTGCGGCGGCAGCAATACCAGCAGCAGCAACAGCAGTACCGTGCCCAGGATCGCCAAATCCCAATACCGCAACGGCAGGAGGTGCCGCAGATGAGGCCAACTTGCCAGTTGCTGCCGTCGGGGAGCGGCTTTGTCAGCACTTGTCGCTGACGACCGGTCCCTTTCATTTATTTAGCCGACTTATATACTGGGGAAACCGCTCCGCTTGCGCCCCATTGAAAGCGGGCGACTTTGCAACGCTGCCCTTGCCGCCTGGGGCACCGCCTCGACTGGATTATCGAATGGCAGCCAGCAAGAAGAAGGTCGTACGCAAGGCAAGGAAGGGCGACGGGGTTCGCCAGGTTGCGGCGATTCCCTTTCGGCTGAACGAGCATGGCGATGTCGAGGTGATGCTGGTCACATCGCGAACGACGAGGCGCTTCATCGTACCGAAGGGCTGGCCGATGAAGGGCAAGAGCGGCCGCAAGGCAGCCACCATCGAAGCACAGGAAGAAGCCGGTGTTCTCGGCAAGACACTGAAACAGCCGGCCGGCACCTACCACTACTGGAAGCGGCTGGCGAACCGCTTCGTTCGCGTCGATGTCGTCGTCTATTTGCTTGAGGTAACCGAGGAACTTGCCAATTGGCAGGAAGCCAAGAGACGGCAGCGGGCATGGCTGGCGCCGACCGACGCGGCATTGCTGATCGACGAGCCGGATCTTTCGACGCTGGTGAGGAACATCAGGATTCCCGAGCTGGAGCACAATGCTAAAGAACAGAATCCGGCGTTCGGAAAAGATCACGCTCAATAGAAGATGGAGGCCCGCCCCGGCTGTGTCGGGATGGAATTGGTTCCAGCGCCCGCCGCCGTCTCTTGAACCGATGCCTCACTGATTGCCATCGTCTTCCTCGGGCAGAGGCCGCACCGGCGTACCGGTATAGGCCCACAGCCATTCGCGCGGCAGTGGCCCTTTGTTGCGGTCGCTTTCCTGCGACTGTTCCCATGCATGGGCAAGGATGCCGACCGAGCGCGACAGCACGAAAAGGCCTCGCGTCAGCGGCGGCGGGAAGCCGAGCTCGCCGTAGATGACGGCCGTGGCGCCATCGATATTGAGCGGGATTTTTTTGCGCTTGCGCCGCGCAACCTCGGCCTCGACCCTCTCGGCGATGTCGGCGAAGCGCCCGCTGACGACGCCGCGCGCGGCAAAGTCGCGGGTCAGCTCGATGAGGCGGGGCGCCCGCGGGTCGACCGGGTGGAAGCGATGGCCGAGCCCCGGCACATAACCGTCTTCCCCAGCAAGGAAATGATCAACCCGCAGTGACACGGCGTCCGTGAGGGGCACGCCGGCGTCCAGTTCGGCGGCGATGTCGCCGTAGAAGGAAAGCGCCTGTTCGCCGGCGCCGCCATGCACATCGCCAAGCACGTTGATGGCAGAGGCCATGGCGCTGTTGATGCCGACGCCGCAGGTTATCGCCATGCGGGCGATGGCGATCGACGGCGCCTGCGGCCCATGGTCGACGGCAGCACCCAGCGCGATGCCAAGCAGCGCCGCCTGCTCCTCGCTCGGCAGTTCGCCGCGCAGCATCAGCCAGATCATTGCCGGAAAGCTGACGCGGCCGATCAGATCCTGGATTTCATAGCCGCGCAGCCGGATGACGCCGGGGCGCATCTCGATGATGCCGGTCTGCCACCATTCCTCGCCGCGCGCACGGCCAGTCTTGTTTTCCGTGTCGCTCATGCCTTCTTTTCCTCGCCGCTCATGCCTTCGCTCTTTTCTTGGCGCGTGGCGGCAGGCCGGTAAAGACCTCGTCCATATGCTCGCCCAGCCCCGGCGGCGGCCTGCTCGGCAAAGGTGCCTCGCCATCGACCATGAAGCCGCCGCGCACCACGGTGAGCGGCCTGTCCATCCCGGGCACAGCCTGGAAGCGCGCCGTCATGCCGCGCTCGATCACCTGTCGCTCTTGCAGTACCTGCGGGATCGTCAGCACCCGGCCTGCCGGCACGCCGGCGCGATTGAACGTCTCCTCCCAGGCAGCGGCCGAGCCGCTCGCCAGGGCATCCTCGATCAGCGCCTTCAATGCGATCCGGTTCTGCTTGCGCGCTTCGCGCTCGGCAAAGCGGACATCCGAGGCCAGCTCCGGCCGGCCGATCAATCGGCAGAGCGCGACGAACTGCTCCTGCTTGTTGGCGGCGATGTTGAGCAAGCCGTCGCCGGTGCGAAACGCGCCAGACGGTGCGGCCGTCATGTTTTCGTTGCCCATCGGCTGCGGCTCGACGTCCGCCGTCAGATAATTCGACACCGGCCAGCCGAGCGCAGAAAGCGTGCATTCGAGCATCGACACGTCCAGGAACGCGCCCTCGCCTGTCGTCTTCTGCTTGACCAATGCGGCGGTAATGGCGAACGCCCCGACCAGCCCGCCAAGCGTATCGGCGGCGGGATAGCCGACACGCAGCGGCGCCGTTTCCGGTGTACCGGTGATGCTCATAATGCCGGAAAGACCCTGGATGATCTGGTCGTAGGCTGGATTGTCGCGCATCGGCCCGGTCTGGCCGAAGCCCGATATCGCACAATAGACAAGGCTTGGCCGGACCTCTTTCAGCCTGGCATGGCCAAGCCCCAGCCGGTCCATTACGCCCGGGCGGAAATTCTCGACCAGCGCGTCGGCCGAAGCGACCAGATCGAGGAAGCGTTCGCGGTCGGCTTCCTTCTTGAGATCGAGCGCCACCGAGCGTTTGCCGGCATTCTGCGCCAGGAACGAAGCGCCCATGCCCGCCCGGTTGAGCTCCGGAGAGGCACCGAGCTGGCGCGCCAGGTCGCCGCCTTGCGGCGTTTCGACCTTGATGACGTCGGCGCCGAGCAACGCCAGCTGGTAGGCGCAATAGGGCCCGGCCAGCACATTTGTCAGGTCAAGGATGCGGATGCCGGAAAGCAGGTCTGTCATGACGTCACGAACAGCTCAGGCATCGCCCGGCACGTGCTCCGGTCCACGCATGCGCCTGTGCTCGATGTAGGCCCAGATATGCGGTCCGACCAGCCCGATGAAGGCCAGCGTCAGCAGCGTCAGCGACAGCGGATGCTTGTAGAACACCGTCCAATCGCCGTTCGAGATGGTCATCGCGCGGCGGAACTGCGTTTCGGCAAGCGGCCCGAGAATCATTCCGATGATGACCGGCGCGGTCGGGAAATCGAAACGCCGCATTAGGAAACCGGCGGCACCGAGCAGATAGAGGATGACGAGGTCGATCGGCGATTGCGAGATGCCGTAGGTGCCGACCGTGGCGAACACCAGGATGCCGGCATAGAGCTGCGGCGCCGGGATCTTCAGCAATCGCACCCAAAGCCCGATCAGCGGCAGGTTGAGGACGACGAGGATGACATTGGCGATGAACAGGCTGGCGATCAGCCCCCACACCAGGTCGGCCTGCGTTGTCAAAAGCAGCGGCCCCGGATTGATGCCGTAGCTCTGAAATGCCGACAGCATGATCGCGGCCGTCGCCGAGGTCGGCAGCCCGAGCGTCAGCATCGGCACCAGCACGCCGGCGGCGGATGCATTATTGGCCGCTTCCGGCCCGGCAACGCCCTCGATGGCGCCGACCGTGCCGAACTCCTCCTTGTGTCTGGAGAGTTTCTTCTCGATCGCATAGGACAGGAAGGTCGGGATTTCGGCGCCGCCGGCCGGCATGGCGCCGATCGGGAAGCCGATCAGGGCGCCGCGCAGCCATGGCCTCCACGAACGCGACCATTCGGCCGCGGTCATGTAGAGCGACCCTTTCAACGGCACGATGTCGTCCTTGCCGGCATAGCGGCGCGAGGCCATGTAAAGCGTCTCGCCAACGGCGAACAGGCCAACCGCGACGACGATGACGTCGACGCCGTCCAACAATTCGCTCATGCCGAAGGTGAAGCGCGGCTGCCCCGTCTGCAGATCGACGCCTATCATGCCGACGACGAAGCCGACGAACAGGCTGGTCAGGCCGCGCACCGACGACGAGCCGAGCACCGCCGAAACCGTGATGAAGGCCAGCACCATCAGCGAGAAATACTCGGCCGGACCGAAAGCCAGCGCGAATTTGACGACGATGGGCGCCAGGAAGGCAACGCCGATCGTGCCCAGCGTGCCGGCGACGAAGGAGCCGATCGCCGAGGTCGCCAGGGCCGCACCGCCACGGCCGGAGCGGGCCATCCTGTTGCCTTCCAGCGCGGTGACGATGGTGGCGCTTTCGCCAGGCGTGTTGAGCAGGATCGATGTCGTCGAGCCGCCATACATGGCGCCGTAGTAGATGCCGGCAAACAGGATGAAGGATGCCTCTGGCGCCACCTGATAGGTGATCGGCAACAGCAGCGCGATGGTCAGTGCCGGCCCGAGGCCGGGCAGCACGCCGATCGCAGTCCCCAGAGTGGTGCCGACCAGGCACCATATGAGGTTGATCGGTGAGAAGGCGACGGAAAATCCGTGCGCGAGATGGCCGAGCGTTTCCATGGCGTCAGCCCCTCAGCATGGCGACGACCGAATCGACGATCGCGTTCAGCTGGTTTTCGATGAAGCCGGCGCCGATATTGACGCCGAGCGCTCTGGCGAAGCCGAAATAGGCGGCCAGCGCCAGGATCAGCCCCAGCAGCACATCACGCAGCGGACGCCGGCTGCCGAAACCGTGGCAGATGAGAACGAACATGATGACAGATGCGGCGGTAAAGCCGAGCGGCTGGATCAGCGCCAGATTGGCGATCAGTCCGAGGGCGACGATGCCCATCGCCTTCCAGTCGGTCGGCGTCTCCTTTTCGTCGTCCGGCTGCCAGCCGCCCCGCAAGGCGGCAATGATGAGCAGCAGCGACAGGATCACCATCCCGGTCATGGTGATGTAGGGAAAGACGGTCGGACCGACCTTGGAATAGAGCGGTGACACCGGGATTGCCAGTGTCTGCCAGGCAACCGCACCCGCACAGGCGAGGAGCCCGACGCCGATCAGCAGTTCGGGCACTGCAAGGCGCGGCGGCGCCCGCTGGTCGCTGGTGCTCATCATCGTCCTCCCAATGTCGGTCCCTTGGGGCCGGTTCTCCTTGGACCGGTCTCACTCGGCCGATCTCGTAGTTTCACCTCCGGCGCCGCGTATGTCCATGCGGCTGGCGAAAGTCGGCAAGGGTTGGCGCAGGCCGCTCCTTGCCGAGAGCATCACGCCAGGCCGAGGTCCTTGAGGATCGTCCCGATGCGGGCCGTGTCTTCGGCGACGAATTTCGCATAATCGTCACCGGTAAGCAGGATCTGCGTCCAGTTGCGGTTCTTGCATTCGGTGGCCCAGGCGTCGCTCTTGGCCATGGTCTCGATCAGCTTGATCATTGCTGCCTTGCCAGCGTCTGAGACGCCGGGCGGTGCGAAGACGCCGCGCCAATTGAACAACTCGACATCGATGCCGGCTTCCTTCATCGTCGGCGCATCGATGCCCTCCTGGCGTTTGTCGGCGGAGATGGCCAGCAGCCGCAGCGCACCCGCCTTGATCTGTTCGGCGAACTCGCCATAGCCGGAGATGCCGGCCGCGACCTGGTTGCCGAGCAGCGCCGAAAGCGCCTCGCCGCCGCCGGCAAACGGCACATAGGAGAGATTGGTAGCCGGAACACCGACGGTCTTGGCGATGAGGCCGAACAAGATGTGGTCCGAGCCGCCGGCCGAACCGCCAGCGACCGGAACCTGCGTCGGGTCAGCTTTGAGGGCAGCGACAAAGTCCGCGGCCGTCTTGAACGGCGAGGCGGCCGGCACCACAAGCGCCTCGAACTCGCCGGTGAGGCGGGCGATCGGCGTGACTTCGGTAAGGTTGTTGGCCGCCTTGTTGGCGATGATGGCGCCAACCATGACCATGCCGGCCACCATCAGCGCATTGCCCTTGCCTTTCCACTGGTTGACGAACTGCGGCAGGCCGACAGTGCCGCCTGCACCGCCGACATTGGTGATCTGCGAGCCGGAGATCAGTTTTTCGCTGCGCAGCACCTGGTCCATGGCGCGCGCCGTCTGGTCCCAGCCGCCGCCCGGCGCCGCTGGTACGAAAATCTGCAGCTGCGGCGCGTCCTGCGCGAAGGCGGGGATAAAATGCGATGCCGCGAGTCCGGCAGCACCTGCTGCCGCGGTGCTCATCAAGAATCGGCGTCTGTTCAGCATGGGATTCCTCCAAATCGCGACACCTCCTCCGGTGCCTGCCAGAAACGTGGCCTGACTTCAGACCCGCTCGATAAAATTCATGCAGAGTTTGCGTCTTCCTGTCAAAGACAGAACACTCCGCATGCGGCACAATCGGCCTGTGCGATTTTCAGGCAGGCGAACTCGATGCCCGACGACGACGTGGCAGGCAGTGCCAAACAGCATCCGTCAGGGTTGGCGCTCCAGCAGGATGGTCGGCTTGCCTTGGTAGACGGTTCGCAGCACTTCGCCATAACCACATTTTGCCGCGACGTTCAGCGATCCGGTGTTTTCCGGATCGATGATGCAGACGGTCTTCGCGGCGCCGAACATCTCGTCGCCCCAGGCAAGCACCCGTGCGACGACTTCGCTGGCCAACCCCTGGCCATGCGCGCCCGAAACCAGAGCCCAGCCGGCCTCCGGAATGCCCTCGAGCGACGGCGTCATGTCGCGTTTCAGATCGTGAAAGCCGGCCTCGCCGATGAAGCGGCCGGTCGCCTTTTCCTCGATCGCCCAGAAGCCGTAGCCCAGAAGCGACCACAGGCCGGCGTGGCGTAGGAAGCGCATCCAGCTTTCCTCCCGCGTGCGCGGCTTGCCGCCGATAAAGCGGGTGACAACGGGATCGGCCCACATGGCGACATAGGCGTCGAAATCGTCAAGCCGGTGCGGCCGCAGGACCGTGCGCGAGGTTTCAATCACTGGAGCGCCAATTGTCTGCGGACTGGCCATGGTCATGTCTCGGTTGTGTTGCCGGTGCCTAATGCAGGTCTTGCAAAAGTGGGGACAGCGACACGCACGAGACGGGAAATCCAAATCCGTTGCGAAAAACAAGAGCCAAGGCTGTGTAGATCATCTTCCAGGCTGATGTGAATCCTGCCAGGCAGTGTTAGTTTTTCTCCAGTATTGGTTCAGGCGCGTTGGGTTTCGGCGCTGCCGTCCGACAGAGGGAAAACAGCATGGACACCACCGACCTTGTGCTTGCCATCTTCCATCATCTGCTGGTGTTTTCGCTGGCAGGCATTATCGGCGCCGAATTCGTCCTGATCCGCAGCGACTTGTCCGCCGCGACGCTGAAGCGGCTCGTCGGCATCGACCGCCACTACGGCATCATTGCCATGCTGATCATCGTCGTTGGCATCGGCCGCGTCGTCTATGGTCTGAAAGGGTGGGAATTCTACGTCTACAATTGGATGTTCTGGGCAAAGATGGCCGCTTTCGCCATTGTCGGCCAGTTGTCGATTATCCCGACCATCCGTTTCCTGTCCTGGAACAGGCAGGCAAGCGTCAGTCCAAGCTTCCAGGTGCCTGCGGCGGAGCTGGCGTCCGTTCGCACCTATGTCCGCACCGAGGCATTGATCTTCCTATTGATCCCGGTCTTCGCGGCGGCGATGGCGCGCGGCTACGGCTACTAGAATAGATTGGAGGAAGGGCATCGGACGGCCCAACCTTCCCACTCATTTGCGCGGACAAACGTGCAGTTTGCCGTTTGAGCCAGATTGTCATTTGTCGGGTTGCGCTAGTTATTGCTCCATCTACAGTCGGTTCTAGAGGAATCCGCGCAGCGGTTGGTAATCATATTCTGGGAGGAAACACGATGCGAAAATTCATCGCCGCGCTGGCTGTCGCTGCGGCCGCCATGATTTACTCGTCGGCCGCTGGCGCGCAGACCTACCCCGAACGCACCATCACCATTGTCGTGCCGTTTTCGGCCGGCGGCCCTACCGACACCGTCACGCGTCTTGTCGCGGAAGCCATGTCGAAGGACCTCGGCCAGCAGGTCATCGTCGAGAATGTCGGCGGCGCCGGCGGCACACTGGGCGCCGGCCGCGTCGCAAATGCCGAGCCTGACGGCTACACACTGCTCCTCCATCACATCGGCATGGCGACCAGTGCGACGCTATATAGGAATCTCGCCTACGACACGCTGAACGCGTTCGAATATGTCGGCCTCGTCACCGAGGTGCCAATGACCATTGTCGCCCGCAAGGACCTCGAGCCGACCGATCTGAAGGGGCTGGTCGACTACGCCAAGGCCAACAAGGACACCGTCACCGTCGCCAATGCCGGGATAGGCGCGGCCTCGCATCTGTGCGGCATGCTGTTCATGAGTGCCATCGGCACGCCGCTGGTCACCGTACCCTATAAGGGCACCGGCCCGGCCATGACCGATCTTCTCGGCGGCCAGGTCGACATCATGTGCGACCAGACGACCAATACCACCAAGCAGATCCAGGGCGGCACGATCAAGGCCTATGCCGTAACCTCGCCACAACGCCTCGACGTGCTGCCGGACGTGCCGACGACGATAGAAGCCGGCCTACCGCAGGTGCAGGTCGGCATCTGGCACGGCATCTACGCACCCAAGGGCACGCCGGCCGAGATCACCGAACGCCTGTCGAAATCTCTGCAGGTGGCGCTGAAGGACCAGAACGTCGTCGCCCGATTTGCCGAACTCGGCACCAAGCCGTCGCCCGAGGCCGATGCCACGCCGGCCGCGCTCAAGGCCAAGCTGGAGAGTGAGATCGCGCGCTGGAAGCCGATCATCGAAGCGGCCGGCCAGTACGCCGACTAAAGATCTTAACGGGGCGCCCCCAGCGCCCCGTTTTTACACCGGCATCGGCACACCCGTGAGGCATGCCGGGAGGACGCCATGAAACCTTTCGCAATCGACAGAACCAACGGCATATGCGCCGCGCTGTTGATCTTTATTGGCGCCTTTTTCGCGCTGCAGTCGCTGGGCCTCGAAATCGGCACCGCTTTTCGCATGGGGCCGGGCTATTTCCCGCTGGTGCTGGCAATCGTGCTGATCCTGCTTGGCGCCGCCATCCTCGTCCAAGCGGTGCGTTTCGAGAGCGAGCCGATCGGTTACATTGCGTGGCGCGGCATGCTGTTCATCCTGCCTGCTCCGATCTTCTTCGGCCTGACGGTGCGCGGCCTCGGCTTCATCCCGTCGATCTTCCTGACGGCGCTGATCGCGTCGTTCGGTAGCGGACGTATGAAGCCGCTGACCGCACTCGTGCTGTCAGCCGCCCTGACGCTGTTCGCATTCGTCGTCTTCAGCTACGCACTCGGCCTGCCGTTCCGGCGTTTCGGCCCATGGCTGCCACTATCATTGTGAGGAGATGAAATGGAACTCCTCAACAACCTCGCACTCGGCTTTTCGACAGCCACCTCTTTGGCAAATCTCGGATTCTGCCTGATCGGCGTCCTGCTCGGCACGCTGATTGGCGTGCTGCCCGGCATCGGCGCCACCGCAACCATCGCCATGCTGTTGCCGATCACCTTCCAGATCGGCGACCCGGTTTCCTCTCTCATCATGCTCGCCGGTATCTATTACGGCGCGCAGTATGGCGGCTCGACCACCGCCATTCTCATCAACATGCCCGGCGAATCCTCGTCAGCCGTCACCGCAATCGACGGCTATCAGATGGCCAGGAACGGCCGCGCCGGAGCAGCCCTGGCGACTGCGGCGATAGGCTCCTTCTTTGCCGGCACGGTGTCGACCTTCCTCGTCGCCATCTTTGCCCCACCGCTGACGGCGATAGCGCTGAGATTCGGCGCGGCCGAGTATTTTTCGCTGATGATCGTCGGCCTGGTCTCGTCCGTCGCGCTCGCCCACGGCTCGATCGTCAAGGCGCTGGCCATGGTCGTGCTCGGCCTGCTGCTGGGACTTGTCGGCACCGATATCTACACCGGTACGCCCCGCTTCACGCTCGGTATCCGCGAATATGCCGACGGGCTGAATTTCGTCGCGGTGGCGGTCGGCGTCTTCGGCGTCGCCGAGATACTGCGCAACCTCGAAAACGAGCATGAGCGTTCCGTGTTGATCCGAAAGATCTCCGGCCTTATGCCGACCCGCGAAGATTTTCGGCGCATGGCGGCTCCCATCGTGCGCGGTACAATCATCGGTTCGGCGCTCGGCATCCTGCCGGGAGGCGGCGCGATCCTTGCCGCTTTTGCCTCCTACACCGTCGAAAAACGTGTCTCGAAAAATCCCGGGGAATTCGGCAAGGGCGCCATCGAAGGCGTCGCCGGGCCGGAATCGGCCAACAATGCCGGCGCCCAAACCTCCTTCATCCCGATGCTGACGCTCGGCATTCCGGCCAACCCGGTAATGGCGCTGATGATCGGCGCGATGATCATTCAGGGCATCGTGCCCGGTCCCAATGTCGCCATCGAACAGCCTGCGCTGTTTTGGGGTATCATCACCTCGATGTGGATCGGCAATCTGATGTTGATTGTCCTAAACCTGCCGCTGATCGGGCTTTGGGTGAAACTTCTTACCATTCCCTACTACGTGCTCTTCCCGATCATCATGGCGTTCTGCTCGATCGGCGTTTACAGCGTCAACACCAACGTCTACGACCTCTATGCCGTCGCCTTCTTCGGCTTGCTTGGCTACCTCCTGACCAAGCTGCGCTGCGAACCTGCGCCGCTGCTGCTCGGCTTCGTGCTCGGCCCGCTGCTCGAGGAAAACCTGCGCCGCGCCATGATCCTCTCGCGCGGCGACCCGAGCACCTTCGTGACGCGGCCGATCAGCGCCAGCCTGCTCCTCATCGCGCTTGCCGTGCTCGTCATCGTGTTTCTCCCCGCGGTCAGGAAGAAGCGCGAGGAGGTGTTCGTCGAGGAGAGTTCCTGAATATGGACGGAGCCACATAGGAGGAACTTCAGAGTCACTTGGCGGGCACTGATTCGGTAGCCGCCTCTACTGGCCCGAGCGGCGCGATCTCGACCAGCGGTGCAGGCACGCTGGTCGTCTTTTCCTTGGCCTTGCAGATATCGGCGATGACGCAGGCCGGGCAATCCGGCTTGCGCGCCTTGCAGACATAGCGGCCGTGCAGGATCAGCCAATGATGCGCGTGCCGCATATATTCATCCGGAATGATCTTCAGAAAACCTTGCTCGACCTGTTCCGGCGTCTTGCCCGGCGCCAGGCCGAGCCTGTTGCCGATGCGGAAGATATGCGTGTCGACCGCCATCGTATGCTGACCGAAGGCGACGTTGAGCACGACGTTGGCGGTCTTGCGCCCGACACCCGGCAGCTCAACCAGCTGATCGCGATCCTCAGGTACTTCGCCGCCATGGTCGCGGATCAGCGCCTCCGACAGCGCGATGACGTTCTTGGCCTTGTTGCGCCATAGTCCGATGGTGCGGATATAGTCGCCGAGCCTGGCCTCGCCCAGCGCCAGCATCTTTTGCGGCGTGTCGGCAATTTTGAACAGCGCCCGCGTCGCCTTGTTGACGCCGGCGTCCGTCGCCTGAGCCGAAAGCACCACCGCCACCAACAGCGTGAAGGCGTTGATATGTTCGAGCTCGCCCCTCGGTTCCGGCCGCTGAACGGAAAAGCGCCGGAAAATCTCATGCACCTCGGCCGCGCTGTAAAGCGCCCGCGATCTTGCGGGCCGCGGACGCGGCTTGGCGTTCGAGCCGTCGCGGCGGCCGGGCAACAGGTCTTTTTTTAGCGCAGAAGAGTTTTTGGGCTTGGGGCTTGTCATTGCCTTCCTATAATATTCTGCAATGAGCGACACAAACGCCTCATTTCAGGCCGACGAGCCATTCTTCCAGGCGCTGCTGACACCGCACCGGTCGCTGGGCAAGACCGGCTTTGCCATACTGATGGGCGCGCTGCTGTTCGGGTGGCTGGTGACCGGAGCGTTTTTTCTGTCGCGCGGCGCCTGGCCGGTGTTCGGCTTCTTCGGCCTCGACGTGATCGCCGTCTACATCGCCTTCCGAGCCAATTATCGTGCCGCCCGGGCTCGCGAGGAGGTATCGGTGTCGCGCACCAGCCTCGACATCCGCAAGACTGCCCCGTCAGGCAAATCGGAAGCACACCGCTTCAATCCGTTCTGGGCGCGCTTTTCGATCGCCCGCCATGCCGAGATCGGCATCACCAGAATGGCGGTCGAGGCGCAAGGAAAAACCGTCTCGATCGGCGGCTTTCTCAACCCCGACGACCGCGAAAGTTTTGCCAACGCATTTTCGCGCGCTCTGGCAACCGCCAAGGCGCGCTGAGCCAGCGTTTCAGAACCGATAGCGCAACAGCCTGCCGATCTTGCGCAATGCCGGAATGTATTTCCAAAGGCGAACAAACAGTTTCGCGAACCAGCGCATGCGGGCGGCATGTTCCGGCTTATAGGCAGGGATGTCCTCGACGAACCGCAGCTTTGGAACGGCTCGCTCCAATTCATGCGGGTTCTCGATGCTCCAATGGACCTCGGCGCCAGTGGCGCGGAAGGAGGAATTGAGGCGAATGATCTTCAGGCCCAGGCGACTATAGGCATCGAAAACCAGTTCGCCGCTCGAAAGATGTCCCACCAAACGAGAAAACAGTTGCTGCCCCTCCTTGGCGCCCAGGTAGGGAGTCAGGCCTTCCGCCACGACTATGGCCGGGCGATCCCGAGGTACTTCGTTCAGCCATCCCGGTTCGGTGACCGACGAAGCGATCAGGTGGTAGTGATCCCGCACGGGATAGAGCTTGCGCCTGAGCTCGATGACTTCGGGATAGTCGACGTCGAACCAGTCCACGCCGGCTGGCGGGTCGATACGGAATATGCGCGTATCGAGCCCACACCCCAGATGCAGTACGATGGCGTCAGGATTTCGGGCAATAAAGTCCTGAACGCAGACGTCCAGCGTCTTTGCCCTGATTGCTAGACCGATGCCGAGATTGTTGTCGACCTTGAGCCGTGAGAAATCATAATCGATGTTGCGCACCGCCTCGTCGGCAAAGTAGTCCCTGAGCAGCGAATTGGGCAGCCGGCTCTCCAGCGCCTTGCCGTAAAGTGTCAAAAGCAAAGTCTCCTTTGCCCCGGTCAGGTTTACTTTTTCACCAGCCACGACCGTCCTCCCATTCAAAGCCCAGCCCTATCTGGGTACATGCCGCGGGAAAGCAAGTTTCGGGTGGTGATCGGAGCCGCGAAGGACGATATTCGCAGTCAAGGAGATACTGCCATGAACGCCCAAATGCCTCTCAAAACGACAGCAATCCTTCAGAAAGACATCACGCCTGAAGGTGGAGACTACGAAATCGTCCGTCGTGCCATCGAAAAGATCAGCCTCGACTATCGCGACCAGCCGTCGCTGGAGGTGCTGGCCGAGGAGGTCGGCGAGACGCCGACCGGCCTGCAGAAGCTGTTCACCCGCTGGGCCGGCCTGTCGCCCAAGGCTTTTCTGCAGGCCGTCACCCTCGATCATGCGCGCAAACTGCTCGATGCCGGCATGCCGCTGCTTGAAACCTCGTTCGAGCTTGGCATGTCCGGCCCAGGCCGGCTGCACGATCTGTTCGTCACCCACGAAGCGATGTCGCCGGGCGATTACAAGACCCGCGGCGCAGGGCTCACCATCCGCTACGGCTATCATATCTCGCCTTTCGGCATCGCGCTGATCATGGTGACGGACCGCGGCCTTGCCGGCCTCGCGTTCAACGACCCCGGCGGCGAGCGTGCGGCCTTTGCCGACATGTCCAGCCGCTGGCCGAACGCGACCTATGTCGAGGACATGGCGGCCACAGCGCCCTATGCCGCGCGCATCTTCGATCCGTCGCTGTGGCGCGCCGACCAGCCGCTGCGCGTCGTCATGATCGGCACAGACTTCCAGGTCCGTGTCTGGGAGGCCTTGCTGCGCATTCCGATGGGCCAGGCATGCACCTATTCCTCGATCGCCGCGCGCATCGGCGCACCGAGCGCTAGCCGGGCTGTCGGTGCCGCGGTCGGCGCCAACCCGATGTCCTTCGTCGTGCCGTGCCACCGGGCTCTCGGCAAGTCCGGCGCGCTCACTGGCTACCATTGGGGTCTGACCCGCAAACGCGCGATCCTCGGCTGGGAGGCGGGACAGGTCTCTTGAAGCGATGGAAGGACCGCTAGGGTGACAAGCAGCGATCTTACGGAGTAGCTTCCCGCGCAATTAGAGTGATATGCGCTAGCGGGAGGCACTTCTTGATCGTCGTCATCGGCTCCATCAATCTCGACCTCATCGCCAGTGTCGACCGCTTGCCCGGTCCCGGCGAGACCGTGCGCGGCTCCGGTTTCGCCACTGCCCCCGGCGGCAAAGGCGCCAACCAGGCGCTGGCCGCCGCCCGCGCCGGCGCCAAGGTGCGCATGGTCGGCGCCGTCGGCAAGGACAGCTTCGCCAGCGACGCTCTGGCGCTGCTGCGCGACGGCAAGATCGACCTGTCCGGCGTTGGCGAGACCTTTGCCTCGACCGGTACCGCGTTGATCATGGTCGGCGCCGACGGCGAGAACGTGATCGCCGTTGTGCCGGGCGCCAACGATTCGGTCGTGCCGGGTGACCTTTCCAAGGCTTTCCTGAAAAACGGCGATGTCGTGCTGTTGCAGTTGGAAGTCCCGCTGCAAACGGTCGAGACGGCGCTTGACGCGGCAAGGACGGCCGGCGCGGTCACCGTGCTCAACACCGCCCCTTTCCATAGCGACGCGGCCGGCTTCCTCGGCAAGGCCGACTATCTCGTCGCCAACGAAACCGAGTTCGACCTCTATGGCGAGGCGCTGTCATTGAGTGGCCGCGACCGCCCGGCACGGATGCGCGACTATGCCGCGAGAACCGGCCGCACCATCGTCGTCACGCTTGGCCCGGACGGCGTTCTGGCGGCAACGCCGGACGATCTCCTGATGGTTCCGGCGCTGAAGATCAGTCCGCTCGACACGGTCGGCGCCGGCGACACGTTCTGCGGCTATTTCGCCGCCGGGCTGGCAGCCGGCCTGCCGCTCGACCAGGCGCTTGCCCGCGCTGCCGCAGCCGGTTCGCTGGCCTGCCTGAAAGCCGGTGCACAGCCGGCCATCCCGCTGGCCAGGGACGTCGATGCCGCCTTGCAGAAATCCGCAGGCTAAAGCGGGATGACAGCCGTGCGCCCGACCACGAAGCATGCAGTGCCGCCCGCCGGCGACATCTGCCGCCTATCTGCCGTGGAGCTTGCCGAGAAGATCAGGCGCCGGCAGCTTTCGGTGCGCGAAGTGGTCGCGGCATTCCTCGACAGGATCGAGGTAGTGAACCCGCTGGTCAACGCTATCGTTTCATTGCGTGAGCGTGCCGACATCCTGCGCGAGGCCGACAGCGCTGACGCCCATCTGGCGCGAGGAGGAGATACCGGATCGCTGTTCGGCCTGCCGATCGCGATTAAGGATCTTGCGCTGACAAAAGGCCTGAGAACCACCTTCGGCTCGCCGATCTTCGTCGATTTCGTGCCTGAGGAAGACGATTTCTTCGTCGAGCGCGTCCGCAAGGCCGGCGCGATCATCATCGGCAAGACCAACGTTCCCGAATTCGGGCTCGGCTCCAACACCTACAACACCGTGTTCGGACAGACGCTCAACGCATTCGACCCGGCGCTGACCGCGGGCGGCTCGAGCGGCGGCGCGGCGGTCGCGCTGGCGCTCGACATGGTTCCTGTTGCGGATGGCAGCGATTTTGGCGGCTCGCTGCGCAATCCCGCTGCCTACAACAATGTCTATGGCTTCCGCCCGTCGCAGGGATTGGTGCCGGCTGGCCCTGACCTTGATGTGTTTCATGCGCAGATGGGCGTCGAAGGGCCTATGGGGCGTAACGTGCGCGACATGGCGCTGCTGCTCGACGTGCAGGCCGGCTATCATCCTCGCGCGCCGCTGTCGCATGATAAGCCAGGCTCGTTCCTCGAAGGGCTTGAAACACCGGCGGCCGGCGGGCGTATCGCCTGGCTCGGCGATCTTAACGGCCATCTGCCGGTTGAAGCAGGCATTCTACAGCTTTGCGAGGCCGCACTCGGCCGATTCGCGGATGTATCCTTCGAGGCCGAGCCGCTGATGCCGGAATTCGACTTCGAAGCGCTGTGGCAAGCCTTTGTAACGCTTCGCCAGGCGAGCAGTGGTTGTGCCCTCAAGGCGCATTACGATGATCCCTTGAAACGCAGTCTGCTGAAGCCGGAGGCTGTTTGGGAGGTGGAACAAGCGATGCGCCTCACCGCGCCGCAGATCCATGCCGCCACGGTGAGGCGCTCGTCCTGGCACCGAATGCTGCTATCGCTCTTCGAGCGTTTCGACCTGATTGTGCTGCCAGCCGCACAGGTCTTTCCCTTCGATGTCGTCACCCACTGGCCAAGGGAAGTGGCCGGGCGTGCCATGGACAGCTATCACCGCTGGATGCAGGTCTCAGCGCTCGCCACGCTGGGCGGCTGCCCGGCGGTCAACGTACCGGCGGGCTTCGACGCAAGGGGCAGGCCAATGGGCATGCAATTGATCGGGCGACCGCGCGGTGACCTCTCCGTGCTGAGCGCGGCTGCCGCCTATGAGGCAAGGCTGCCATGGCAGGCCGGCGCCTGCTGACATCAGCTCCGCATTGTCGGCGCCTCGCCGACTTGCACGCAACTCATTGCCATGCATTGATCGCGACAGCGCGCCGCACGAGCGGCATTCTGTGGAGGGAAAAATGTCGCTGGAACTCTACGCCACCTACGTCGTCGCTTGCATCGTCATCATCCTGGTGCCGGGGCCGACGGTGACGCTGATCATCGCCAACAGCATCCGCCACGGCTCGCGCGCCGGTCTCGCCAATGTCGCCGGCACCCAGGCCGGGCTGGCCATAATGATCGCGATCGTCGGCATCGGGCTGACATCGTTGATCGCCGGCATGGGCCACTGGTTCGAATGGGTCCGGCTGATCGGCGCTGCCTACCTGATCTGGATGGGCGTGCAGATGTTCCGCTCGAAAGGCAAGCTTAACGCCGACGGATCGGCAAAAAAGCCGCGTGGCGGCTTCTTCCTGCAGGGGCTGCTGGTGGCGATCAGCAATCCAAAGACGCTGGTGTTCTTCGGCGCCTTCTTTCCGCAGTTCATCGCGCCTGAAGGCAATTACGCATTACAGATCGGCGTCATGGGTCTCACCGCGATGATCTTCGCCGCCGTCTCGGATTCGACCTACGCGCTGGCCGCCGGCCGCGCCGGGAGCCTGCTGTCGGCCGGCCGCGTCAAGCTGCTGTCGCGGATCAGCGGCAGCTTCCTCGTGGGCGGCGGACTGTGGCTGGCGTTTTCCAAGGCGAAGTAACAGCCGCGAGCCCGGCGGCCAACAGCAACATCCTGGAATAGGAAGGCCGATTGAAAGTTGGCCTTCAGGCTACCACATGGATCAATAGTCGGGGATTCATGTCTATGCCGTGGACTTACGCGGATTTGAAAAGGAACGCGTTTGGCGTCATCCTGTTCATTGCTTTGTTCGCGGCGATGGTTCCGTCGGCTCTGAACAAATGGGCGAATGACGCAAGCCCGATCCGGTCGGTCGACCCGGTCGATGCAACGATCAAAAGTGGACACGGCAAAGGGCAGAATATCCAATATCTGTTGGTCCTTCAGAACGGTTCGACGGTTCTGGTTTACGACGACCTTCCGCATCTGATCGGCTCCCGCGTCGGCATCGAGCGTGTCACGCGCGACAATGGCTTCGTCTTTTACCGGTTTGCAAGTTGAACCATGGCAAGAACGCGGCTGGCCTTCACCTTGCTGATACTGCGGGAGAACCTCCGGGGCGTCATTATCACCAGCCTTGTGGTGGGCTTCAGCATTTTGGCAATCGGCGCACTGATTGCAAGGCGGAGCAGCCCCATCGTCGATGTGGAGCGCGTGCCAGGCACTGTGGTTAACGTCCTCAACGCTTCCCCAAATCCCGAAGGTGCGGTCGGTGACGGGTTCCGCTATCTCTACGGAATCCGCCTCGAAGAAAATAACCTCTTGGTGTTCGTATATGGCGACCCGAGCGCGCCGCGTGCCATCGGCTCGCAAGTTTTGATCGAGCGACAGCGTCGCGTGAACGACACCGAAACGTATCGTCTGCTTCGGAAATGAAAGACGGCGCTAAAGCCGCCCCAGCCTTTCCAGCAACAGCGCGAAAAACGCATCATGGTCGATGTCACGCATCACCATGGCGTTCTTCGGCCGCTTGGTCACCCCCCACCAGTCGATCACCGTCATGCCTATGGTGAGCTCCGAGGCGGTTTCCACGCTGACATTGCAGTTGCGGCCCTTGAACAGCTTCGGCTTCAACAGATAGGCGATGACGCAAGGATCGTGCAGCGGGCCGCCATCGGTGCCGTATTTCTCCTCGTCGAACCGTTCGAAGAATTCCAGCATGTCCGCGGTGGCCGTGCCGACCCTGGTGCCGAGCTTGCGGAAGGCCTTCGTGCGCTTGGCGGTGGTCAGCGCCTTGTGGGTGACGTCGAGCGGCATCATCACGATCGGAATGCCGGATTTGAACACGACATCGGCGGCATGCGGGTCGACATAGATGTTGAACTCGGCGGTCGGCGTGACGTTGCCGCCCTCGAAGAAGCCGCCGCCCATCAGCACGATCTCCTTGATGCGCGGCGCGATTTTCGGCTCGCGGATCAGCGCCAGCGCAACATTGGTGAGCGGCCCGAGCGCGCACAGCGTGATCGTACCGCTGTCCTCCCTCATCAGCGTCTCGACGATGAAATCGACCGCATACTGATCCTGCAGCTTCATCTTTGGTTCGGGCAGTTGCGGCCCGTTGAGGCCGGTCTTGCCATGCACTTCCTCGGCGGTGACCAGTTCGCGCGCCAGCGGCCGGATGGCGCCTGCATAGACCTTGACGTCCGGCCGGCTGGCCAACTCGCAGATCTTGCGGGCGTTTTTTTCGGTAAGTTTCAACGGCACGTTGCCGGCCACCGCGGTGATGCCGACGATCTCCAGCTCGGTGCTGCCGAGCGCCAGCAATATGGCGACGGCATCGTCCTGGCCGGGGTCAGTGTCGATGATGATCCTGCGGGATTGGGGCATTTCAATTCCTTGTTTTGGCAAGTCTTTTTGGGCGGGACGAGTGACGGCTTGAAGTCTGCCGGGCGACGGACCATATCAAGACCATCGGGAAAAATGCCATCCGGGTTTTTCCATTTTATGTCGCTCTTGAGAGGACACTGTAACATGAGCCGAATGACGCCTTTTTCCAGCCCGCTTCTCCTCGGTTTCGATTCCATGGAAAAGACGCTGGAGCGCTTGGCAAAGTCCGGTGACAGCTATCCCCCCTACAACATCGAGCGCCTCAGCGGTGCCGACGGCAAAACCGAAAGGCTGCGTATCACGCTCGCCGTCGCCGGTTTCGCGGAGAGCGATCTCGATGTCACAACGGAGGAGAACCAGTTGGTCGTGCGCGGCCGTCAGAACGACGACACCGAGCGCGAATTTCTCCACCGCGGCATCGCCGCGCGCCAGTTCCAGCGCTGTTTCGTGCTGGCCGACGGCATGCGGGTGATTGCGGCGGAATTGAAGAACGGCCTTCTGTCGATCGATCTCGATCGGCCGGAATCCGAACGGCTGGTACGAAAAATAAACATATCGGTGAAAGACTGATTTTTGCCGATAGCTCTCATGCGGGATGGCCTTGAGCGGCGTCTCGCGGCAAGGAGGCTTGAAATGACCAGAACTAACGAAAATATCATCATGACCAGCGGCGAATTCGCCCATCTCGGCGAAGGTTCGGTCGCCTATCTCAGGAAAGTGTCGAGCGACGATCTGCGCGGCCGTTTCCCGGGCCTCGGCGAAATCGCGCCGGGTCTGGAACTGTGGGCCCTGTTTGCCGCCAATGGCCAGCCGATCCTGCTTTCGGACGCTCGCGACCGGGCACTGGCTGGCGCGCTGGAAAACGATCTGACCCCAGTCGCTATCCACTAACGTCGCTATCCACTGACAAATACGGCGCAGCGATCTGGTTGGAAACGGACAGGGCCGCTCACGGCGGCCCGTCAACGGATTTAATCAAAACCTCAGGCGGCGTGCGAGGCCTGCGTGTCCGACAGCAGCGCATGGATGGCCACGGCGTCGCGCGTGCCCCTGATCTTGGCAACTGTGTCGGCATCGCGCAGCACCCGCGCGATGCGCGACAGCGCCTTGAGGTGGTCGGCGCCGGCACCTTCGGGAGCCAAAAGCAGAAACACCAGGTCGACCGGCTGATCATCGAGGGCTTCGAAGTCCACCGGTGTCTCCAGCCGGGCAAAAACGCCGGCGATCCGCTTCACCCCGGCCAGCTTGCCGTGCGGAATGGCGATGCCGTTGCCGACGCCGGTCGAGCCGAGGCGCTCGCGTTGCAGGATGGTATCGAACACCTCTCGCTCCGGAATGCCGGAAATCGCCGCCGCCCTTTCGGACAGCAGTTGCAGCAGCTGCTTTTTGGAGTTCGCCTTCAACGCCGGCATGATTGCCGGAACGCTGACGAGATCGCTCAGATCCATGCTTGAAATCCCTTGTTCGCCTGCCGTCGCCAGTCCCCACGCTCGCGTGCGGCTGGTCTTTACCCCTGCGCGACCTTGGCCGTGGACGGGTCGATCCAGCCGATATTCCCGTCCGGCCGGCGATAGACGATGTTGAGATGGTCGTTTCCGGCATTGCGGAAGACCAGAACCGGGCTGTCCTTGGTGTCGAGTTCGATCACCGCTGACGCCACCGACATGGTCCGCAGCGTCATGGTCGATTCGGCGACGATGGCCGGTGCGAAATTCTCCGGTATGTCCTCCTCGTCGTCGGCAAGCGGCGCCATCACCGTATAGGCGACGTCGGTGAGCTCGCCGTTGCTGTTGCCTGAATTGTGCGACTTCAGCCGGCGCTTGTAGCGCCTGAGGCGGGTTTCCAGACGGTCAGCCGCGGTATCGAAGGCAAGCGTTGGATCCTGGGCATCGCCGGTCGCCTGCAGCGAAGCGCCGGAGTCCAGCCGGATCATGCAATCGGCCGTGTAGCGCGACCCCGATTTGACGACTACGATTTGCCCTGAAAAGCCCCGATCGAAATATTTCCCGATCACTTCCCCGACACGGTCGTTGATGCGCGTACGGAACGCATCGCCGATATCCATGTGTTTTCCCGATATGCGCAGTGTCATCTGAAAACTGACCTTCCTTGCTCAGGCTTCAAACTGTCCCGAGTTTATACTCGTGGTCCGCGCGCACAAGCTTTTGCGGCGTCACTTGCGCCGATTTTAGATCCGAACTTTCCGGTTGATCACAAGCCGCCTTCTTGGCCGTCCCGTGGCCTACGTCGTGACGGACCATCTCTCGTGCGGGCATCAGCGAACTCAAATCCAGTCGCCAGCCCGTCTCATGCGGGCGGGCTTCTAGCCACTTCGTTGCCGCTTGTCAATGAAGGGCGAAAGCTGTGGAAATTCCGCCGGAGATCAACGGCCGGCGCTGGCCAAAGCGCGCTTTTCGCGCCGCCGCTGCACCGACGAGGGTATGTTCATGCCTTCCCGGTACTTGGCCACCGTGCGCCTGGCGATGTCGACGCCGCTTTCCCGCAGCATGTCCACGATAGCATCGTCGGAAAGCACATCGACGGCTTTCTCCTCGTCGATCAGCTGCTTTATGCGGTCGCGCACCGCTTCCGACGAATGCGCATCGCCGCCACCTGACGAAGCGATCGAGGCGGTGAAGAAATAGCGCAGTTCGAACACACCGCGCGGCGTCAGCATGTATTTGTTTGCCGTGACCCGGCTGACCGTTGATTCGTGCATGCCGATGGCGTCCGCCACCGTGCGCAGGTTGAGCGGCTTCAGGTGCCGCACGCCGTGGACGAGAAAAGCGTCCTGCTGGCGCACGATCTCGGAGGCCACCTTGAGAATGGTCTTCGCCCGCTGGTCGAGGCTGCGCGTGAGCCAGTTGGCGTTCTGCAGGCATTCGGCGAGAAAATCCTTTTCCGCCTGGTTTTTCGCATGTGGCGTGACCTGGGCGAAATAGATGTGATCGACCAGCACGCGCGGCAGCGTCTCGGCATTGAGCTCGACCGTCCAGCTGCCGTCAATGGCTGCGCGCACCTCGACGTCGGCCACGATCGCATCGCTGGCACCGCGCGAAAACGCCATTCCCGGCCGCGGGTCGAGCGCCCGGATCTCGGCCAGCATGTCGAGCAGATCCTCCTCGTCGACGCCGCAAATCCGCTTCAGCGACTGGAAATCGCGCCGTGCCAGGAGTTCGAGATTGGCGATCAAAGCCTTCATCGCCGGATCGAGCCGGTCGCGCACCGCAAGCTGCAGCAACAAGCATTCGGCGAGGTCGCGGGCGAACATGCCGGCGGGCTCAAATGTCTGGCAGACCGCCAGGACCTTTGCCACCGCCGTGGCGTCCGTGCCGAGGCGGGCCGCGATCTCGGCCATGTCGGCACGCATGTAGCCGGCCTCGTCGAGGCCGTCGGCAAGCTCGCCGGCGATCAGGCGCGCCACCGGATCGGCAAACGCGAGCGCCACCTGCTCGCCGACATGGTCGCGCAGCGTGATGGCAGCCGCCGCCATATCCGCGACGTCGAAGCCGTCGGAGGAAGAGGTGGAACCGTTGCCGGACGCCGATTTCCATTGTGCCGTCAGGTCGGGCCCGAGCCGCTCGCTCGTACCCGGATCGTCAGGAAACAGGTTTTCCAGCGACGTATCGAGCTTTTCCGAGATCGCCTCGGCGCTCCACGCCGTCTCCGCCTCGAACCAGTCGCCGTCGGCGGCTGGTTCCGATGCGGCGTCGCCCTTCTGCGCCTGGTCGCTGGCGGCGTCCTCCTGCGGTTCGGCGCGTTCCAGCAGGGGATTGCGTTCGATCTCGTCGTCGATGAAGCGTTCCAGCTCGAGATGGGTGAACTGGAGCAGGCGGATCGACTGCATCAGCTGCGGCGTCATCACCAGCGACTGCGACTGTCGTAGCTGTAGTTTTGCCGCCAACGCCATGGTTCGGTTTCAAACGCTCCGTCTACGCACCCGCACTGCTGGAAGGAATTTTCCAGGCCAGCATAGAAACTGGCCCGGCTTTTGCTTGTCAAGGCGAGGAGCGGTAAAACTCGCCTGCCTGCGCGTTTTCAGGCAGAAAATTGAAGAAAAAGCTGTTGGACTGCGCCGGAAATCCCGCTCAAACCGGAATTTCGCATTTAGAGCGTAAATCCCTCGCCGAGATAAAGCCGCCGCACATCGGCATTTGCGACCACCTCGTCGGCCCGGCCATGGGTCAGCACCTGGCCGGCATGGATGATGTAGGCGCGGTCGATCAGGCCAAGTGTCTCGCGCACATTATGGTCGGTGATCAGCACGCCGATGCCACGTGCCGTCAGGTGGCGCACGAGTTGCTGGATGTCGGCGACGGCGATCGGGTCGATGCCGGCGAAAGGTTCGTCGAGCAGCATGTAGGCGGGGCGGGTTGCCAAGGCGCGGGCAATTTCGAGGCGTCGCCGCTCACCGCCGGAGAGCGACAGCGACGGAGCCTTGCGCAGATGGCTGATATGGAATTCCTCGAGCAATTCGTCGAGCAGGCGCTCACGTTCCTTGCGGCTCTTTTCGACCACTTCGAGCACGGCCCGGATGTTTTGCTCGACATTCAGGCCGCGAAAAATCGAGGCTTCCTGCGGCAGATAGCCGATGCCGAGACGGGCGCGGCGATACATCGGCATCGACGTGACGTCGAATCCGTCGATTTCGATGGTGCCTTCATCGACCGGCACCAGGCCGGTTACCATATAGAAACAGGTCGTCTTGCCGGCACCGTTGGGGCCGAGCAGCCCAACCGCCTCGCCGGCGCGCACGCCTAGCGTCACGCCGCTGACGACTTTGCGGCCCTTGTAGCTTTTGGTCAGCCCCTTGGCGATCAAAGTTCCCTTGAACTTTGCCGCTTCGACGGTGACCCTGGCCGGTGCCGCAAGTTTGCTGGCGGCGCGCCCTGGAAGACGCGCCAGCAGCGACGATATGCCGGTCATCAGGGTTTCGCTGCTCCGGACTTCGCCTGCGGCGTGATCGACATCATGACGCGGCCGCCGCAAGCGTCGACCTGGGCCAGGCCACTCTTCATCTGCACGGTAAGCTTGCAGCCGACAAGCACGTTGTCGCCTTGCGAGAGCACGACCTTGCTGCCCGAAAGCACCAGCACTTCGGTCTTCATGTCGAAGGTGCCGCGATCGCCGGTGGCAACCTGATTGTCCGATTTGATGTAGACCTTATCGTCGACCTCGAGATGGTCGATGTTGGCGGATCCGGTCATTGCCGCGGCACCCGCGGGCTGGGCGCCTTTGGCGGCGCCTGCGTCCCTGACGTAATAGACCGTCATTTTGCCGGCCTTGAGCACGGTTGGACCCTGGACGACGTTGACGTTGCCGGTGAAGACGGCGACGCTTTCCGCCTGGCGCACCTCGAGCTTGTCGCTTTCGATCTGGATCGGCTTGTCGCCCGACAGCCTGAGACCAGACATTTGGCTGGTGGCACTGGATTGCGCCAGAGACGGCGCCGTCCCGAAGGTCAGCCCCAAGGGCAACCCAAGCGTCAACGCCGAAATCGCGGCGAGGCGCCGTGCCGAACTACTGAACCGCATTGGTCTCTCCGCTCTTTGCCTCTGCCGCCTTCAAACTGGCGGGATCGATGTCGACGCGCACCTTGTTCTCGAAAACCAGGACCTTGCCATTGTCCTGGACCGACATCGAATCCGCCCTGATCCGCGACCCGCCGCGGCTGACATCGACGGGCTCGCTTGTCTTCATAGTGCCTTCGCCCATGTCGAGATAGACTGATTTGAATTTTGCCACCACACCATCCGTGGTCGACACGGTCACGTCGCTGGTCAGGCTGAGCGTGTTGCCGTCGCGATCGTAGGTGCCGTGCGTGGCATCGATGGCGGCCGTGTTGTCGGCCGCAATCGGCAGCTTGGCCTTGATGCCTTCCAGATCGATGATGCCTTGTTTGCTGACGTCCTGTATGGCGCGCAGGGCCGTCATCGAATAGGGCAGGTCCTGCTTGGTGAAGCCGTTGAGCTTGGGATTGGCCATCACCAGCTTGCCATTGGCAAAGGCGCCGCCATCAGCCTGCACCTCGATTGCAGCGGGAGCCATGAGATAGGAATAGACCGGAAACGCGACCGCGATCACGGCAGCGACCAGCGGCACGGCCAGCTTGAGGATCCGGACCCGGCGCGAATGACGCTGCGCAATGTCAAACGCGTCGACCCGCGCCCGGCCTGCGGCCTTGGGAGCCAACTCCGTCTCGGTGTTGGTCGGTTCGATTGGTCCCGCTAACATGACTGCTTCTTCTAAACCCCTGCCCGCCAGGCCGCCCTATAGGTGGGGTGCCGGCGCCCTCAAGCAAGCACAAGCCGAGGAAAACCGCAAAAATGTGACAGCCGCCCCTGTACAATGAAAATGGCCCCAGCGCAGCCTGTACCTCATACCAGATATGGGCGCACAGTGTTAGAGCCTGTGCAACGTGACAGGTTGAGGCTTGCCGCGAATGCCTAAGACGGCCTTTGGCGCAAGGTCGTCAGGAAACGGTAGCCGGGCGCGAATGGTTGCTTTAAAAGCATCTGCTCCCACCGACTACGAGGCTGACCATGGCATTGAAAGCCGACGACCTGATCGACCGCCGCCGCTTGCGCCGCAAGCTGACATTCTGGCGTGTTGCGGCGATTATCGTCGCCGCAGCCGGGCTGATCGCCTTTTCGGCGTGGATCTATGGTGACGACTTCACCGGCGCGGCTGTCGACCACATCGCCAAGGTCAAGATCGAAGGCACCATCACCGAAGACGAAGAACTGATCAAGCGGCTGGAGGCCATCCGTCAGTCGCCGCGCGTCAAGGCTGTGATCCTGTCGATCGATTCACCCGGCGGCACCACGGTCGGTGGCGAGTCGATCTATGAGGCAGTGCGCAAGCTCGCCGCCGACAAGCCGGTGGTGGCCGAGGTCGGCACGCTCGCGGCTTCGGCCGGCTACATGATCGCCACTGCGGCCGACCATATTGTCGCACGCAAATCCTCGATCGTCGGCTCGATCGGCGTGCTGATCCAGTACCCGGACGTCAGCGGCCTCATGGACAAGCTCGGCGTCAAGCTGGAGGAGGTGAAATCCTCGCCCTTGAAGGCCTCGCCTTCTCCCTTCAAGCCGACCAATGACGATGAGCGCGCCATGGTCCGCAAGCTCATCCTCGACAGCTACGACTGGTTCGTCGGCATCGTCGCCGAGCGCCGCAATATGACCAAGCCGGAGGCGCTGGCGCTCGCAGACGGATCGATCTTCACCGGCCGGCAGGCGGTCACCAACAAATTGATCGACGCGGTCGGCGGCGAGGCCGAAGCGATCGACTGGCTTGCAGGCAAGGGTGTCGATGCCAAGCTCAAGGTGGTGGAATGGAAGGACACGGAAAAACACGGGGGTTTCCTGTTCTCCAAGGCGATGGCGCAGACCGTCGGTGCTGCGCTTGGCCTGCCCGGCCATGGCGGCGACGTCCTTCACGAAATTGGAGCGGACCGCTTGTTTCTTGACGGTCTCGTTTCCGTCTGGCACCCTTGAGGAACCGCTTGGGACGAGTGAAAAACCAAATAAAATCATTCTGATAATTTCGGCGGCACTGCTTTTACGGGGAGCCTTTTCATGATCAAATCCGAACTTGTGCAGATCATCGCCACGCGTAATCCGCATCTTTTCCTGCGCGACGTCGAAAACATTGTCAGCGCCATCTTCGATGAAATCACCGACGCGCTTGCCGAGGGCAACCGGGTCGAGTTGCGCGGCTTCGGCGCGTTTTCGGTGAAAAACCGCCCTGCCCGCACCGGCCGCAACCCGCGCACCGGCGAATCCGTAGAGGTCGAGGAGAAATGGGTACCGTTCTTCAAGACCGGCAAGGAATTGCGTGAAAGGCTGAACGGAGGCAAATAGGCGCGGCGCCCGCCACCGCTCCTGCCTTTTCTTCCGAACGGAAAAACATGTTCAATCGCTTCATTCTCATCGTGGTTTTCGTGCCGCTGGCCGTCATCCTGATTGCACTGGCCGTCGCCAACCGCGAACCGGTGGCCTTCACACTCGATCCGTTCAATCCCGGCAATCCGGCGCTGACGCTGACCGTGCCGCTCTTCATTTTCCTGTTCCTGGCGCTGGCCATCGGCATGATCATCGGCAGCCTGGCGACCTGGATCAAGCAGGGCCGCTACCGCAAGCTGGCGCGCCAGCGCGGCGCCGAGGCCGAGAACCTGCGCCAGGCGGTCAGCCGCGCGCCCGCCGCGTCGCAGGGCCCGGCCTTGCCGAAGCCGACGAACTGAGTCGCGGCTCGGGCCTGAAGCAGAACCGGCCTAGTTTTCCACGGAGCCTTTCATGCTGACCATTTCCGCCGCCGAGGTCGACCGCGCGCTGACCTTTTCCGGGCTGGTCGAGACGTTGCGTGCCGCTTTTCGCGATGGCGCCGTGCAGCCGGTCAGGCACCATCACACGGTCGAGCGGCCCGATGGCGCCGCCTCGACGCTGCTTTTGATGCCGGCCTGGACCGACTTCAACGCCGCTGGCACCTCGGCCGATGGCCATATCGGCGTCAAGATCGTCACCGTGTCGCCCGACAACAATGCCGTCGGCAAGCCCGCGGTGATGGGGCTTTACCTCTTGCTCGACGGCGCCACCGGCGAACCGCAGGCATTGATCGATGGCCAGCGGCTGACGCAGTGGCGCACTGCCTGCGCCTCGGCGCTGGCCGCCTCCTATCTGGCCCGTGAGGACGCATCGCGGCTGCTGGTGGTCGGCGCCGGCGCGTTGTCGCCATTCCTTGCAAAGGCGCATTCGGCGGTGCGTCCGATCAGGAACATCCGCATCTGGAACCGCACGCCGGCCAATGCCGAAAAGGTCGCGGCAAAATTGCGTGCCGAGGGTTTTGCGGCCGAAGCAGCAGGCGATCTCGACGCCGAACTCGGAAAGGCCGATATCGTATCGTCGGCGACCATCACCACCACGCCACTGATCAAGGGCGCACTCTTGAAGCCCGGCACCCATGTGGATCTGGTCGGCGGCTTCACGCCTGCGATGCGCGAAAGCGACGACGACGCGATTGCACGCGCCCGCGTCTATGTCGACACCCGCGCCGGCGCCACCAAGGAAGCCGGTGACATCGTCCAGCCGCTGGCCTCCGGCGTGTTGAAGCCGGAAGCCAGCGTCGCCGACCTCTATGAACTGGCACGCGGCCAGAAAGAAGGCCGGCAGAGCGACGACGAGATCACGCTGTTCAAGTCGGTCGGCGCGGCCCTCGAGGACCTCGCCGCCGGCATTGCCGTGTATCGGGCAAGTGTAGGGGAGTAGGGGAGTAGGGGAG